>JAOPWW010000207.1 GCA_025965495.1 Frankiales bacterium | reverse complement strand
CGACCTCGACCGGCTGCCCGTGCTGACGCCCGACGACGTCCCGTACGTGACGGAGTCGGTCCGGGGCCTCGTCGGCGAGCTCGGCGCGACCCCCCTCATCGGCTTCGCCGGCGCGCCCTTCACCCTGGCCAGCTACCTCGTCGAGGGCGGTCCGAGCAAGGACCAGCGCAGGACCAAGGCCCTCATGTACGGCGAGCCCGAGCTGTGGCGCGGCCTCATGGAGCGCCTGGCCGCGATCACGACGGCGTTCCTGCGCGTCCAGGTCGACGCCGGGGCGAGCGCGGTCCAGCTGTTCGACTCGTGGGTCGGCGCCCTGCCGGCAGCGGACTACCGGCAGCACGTCCAGCCGCACAGCGCCCGCGTGCTCGCCGCCCTGGCGGACGTCCCCCGGATCCACTTCGGTGTCGGCACCGGCGAGCTGCTGCACGACATGGGCCGGGCCGGGGCCGACGTCGTCGGCGTCGACTGGCGGGTGCCGCTGGACGAGGCCGTGCGCCGGGTGGGGCCCGGCAAGGCGGTGCAGGGCAACCTGGACCCGACCCTGGTGTTCGCGCCGACGTCGGTGGTCCGCGAGAAGACCGCCGCCGTCGTCGAGGCCGGTCGGGCCGCGGAGGGGCACGTGTTCAACCTGGGCCACGGCGTCCTGCCCGAGACCGACCCGGACGTGCTGGCCCGCGTCGTCGACCACGTCCACGAGCTGACCGCGGTCTGAGACGGGGCCCGGCCGCTCGAGGTCCCCGTCCGCTGCGGCCCCCGTCGCCCCTGGCCCCTGCCCGCTCCCCGCGCGCGCGGATCAGGGGTACCCCCCACCACCTCGCAGCGCTCGCGAGGCGGTGAGGGGCACCCCTGGTCGCGCTGGTGCCTCGCGCTACCGCTTGTCGTAGGCCTTGAACAGGCCCCTGCCGCCGGTCTGGCGCAGGACCGCGCCGTGGGCGACGAGGCCGTTGCGGACGACGGCCGTGCTGCGGGAGCAGTCGTTCGTGGGGTCGCCCGAGGCGCTGTCCGGCTCGACCGAGGCCGGGACGCAGCCGTCGGAGAAGCCGACCATCACGCGGCCGGTCTTGTCGACGGTGATGTCGTTGAAGTCGAGCAGGTTGCGGCACGGGTTGCTGCCGCCGCTGTTCCAGACGCAGCCGCGCTGCACCGGGTCGGTCGGGGTGGCGTCGACGGTGGTCCAGGTGCGGCCGCGGTCGTAGGTGGTCGCGACGTAGAGGTGCCACGTGCCGCCGGTGAACGTCTTGCCGTCCTTGCTCTTGCCGAACGACGCCGCCTGGGTCGAGCCCTTGGTGGCCGTCCCGAGGAAGGCGAACGCGGCCCGGTCGCCGTCTCCGGCGATGACCTCGGCGAACTCGCTGCCGTGCAGGCCGAAGGGGGTGCCGACGTCGACCGAGCGGGTCCACGTGCGGCCGTGGTCGCGGCTGATCGCGACGCGGGGCCGGCCGGTGCCGTCGCTGTAGCCGAAGTAGACGGTGCCGTCGCGGCCGGTGGCGACCGACGGGTCGCTGGCGCCCTCGATGCTGTCCGGGACCTGGCGGACCGTCCAGCTCTTGCCGCCGTCCTCGCTCACCGCGACGCCCTGCTTGCCGCCGCACTTGGTGTCGGGGACGTAGACGGTGCCGTCGGGGCCGACCCGGACGTGGCCGTGGATGCCGCTGCAGGCCGCGTTGAAGATGTCGACGGGGGCGCCGAACGTCACGCCGCCGTCGTCGCTGCGGGAGCAGAACGCGCCGCCGAGCACGAGCCCGGCGCCCTGGGAGCAGTAGTAGACGGCGTGCGGGTAGGTGCTGCCGAGCGCCGGGCCGGTGCCCTTGGCGAAGGGGCCGCCGCCGAGGGTCTGGTGGTCGAAGCCGTTGATGCCGGTGCCACAGCCCTCGCTGGGCTTGCTGGTCCTGAAGTCGTCGTCGGAGTAGGCGGCGCCGGAGCAGGCGAACAGCAGCTGGCTGATGAACGAGCGGCCGGTCGAGGAGTCGGTGTACCCGATCGGGTCGAGGCTGACGGTGTTGCTGCCGTTCGGGTCCTGGTTGACCGACGTCCAGGTCGAGGTGCCCTTCCGGTCGTCGAAGGCGACGTCGTACTCGTCCGTGTTGGCGGTGAACAGCGTGTGACCGGTCTTCCAGCTGGTGCCGATCGAGGGCTCGCCGGCCGCGGTGGCCAGGCCCTTCGGGGCGGTGTACTGGCGGTAGGTCGGGGTCGGGACGCCGGTGGCCTTGGGGAACGTGCCCGGCTTGGTCGTCAGCGCCGTGATGGTGGCCTTGTAAGGCGTGCCCGAGGGCAGGTTCTGGAAGGCGCAGACCAGGACGTCGTAGGTCCCGGCGGCGGGGGCCGCGAGGGTGATGCCCTCCGACGCCGCGCTGCCGTCGCTGCTGCCGACGAGGGCGCCGTCGGGGCCGAAGACGTGCAGGGCGAGGTCCTCCAGCGGCTCGGCCGCGACCGGCGTCCAGGCGATCTGCACGTGGAGCAGGGTGTCGAGGCTCGGGTCGAGCTTCGGCACCTGCACCGCGACGTGGCGCTGCTCGTTGAGGCTGCCGCCCGACGGGGTGCAGGCACCGGTCGGGTCGTCCAGGCCGAGCTGGCCGTAGGCCAGGCCCGCCTGGCCGTTGTTGAACGGGGCGGTGCCGGCGTAGTGGGCGACGCTCTGCCCGGGGGCGGCGGGGAAGCGCACGGTGGCGTCGGCGGACGAGCCGGCAGCGAGCGCACCGGGGACGGCGGCCGACGCGGCGAGCAGGGCGACGCCGGCCAGGAGGGCGCGGCGGCGGGCAGGACGGGGCACGGGGGCTCCAGGGGAGTCGGGTGGTGTCGGGGCGCTCAACGAGCGGGCGGCCCAGACGGTGCGTCCGGCCGCAGCGTGGTGGCGCAGACCACAGCGGCCAGGACCAGCGTGGCCGCGGCGCCCAGCAGGGCGACCCTCGTGGAGGTGACGTAGGAGGCCTCGGCGGCGCGCCGGAGCCCGAGGAGCGCGCCGAGCGGGACCTGCCCGTCGGCGACCTGCACGACCTCCAGGTCGGAGGCCCCCCGCAGGGCGGCGTCGACGACGGCGGCGCGCGGGCCGGCGCTCACCCCGAGGTCCGCCAGCCGCCCGGTGAGGTCGGCGGTCAGCCGCGCGACCACGAGGCTGCCGAGGCCCGCGACGGCGACGACGCCCCCGAGCTCGCGGGCGACGTTGACGGTGGCCGCGGCGAGCCCCGAGCGGTCCCCGGTCACGGCGTCCAGGGACGCGGCCACCACCGGCGCCGCCGCCAGGCCCACCCCGACGCCGGACAGGACGAGCAGCCCCGCCAGGGGCGCGTCGCCCAGGTGGACGTCCAGGAGCAGCCCGAGCCCGGCGAGGCCGGCGGCGGCCAGCAGCAGTCCCGTGACGACCGGCAGCCGCGGACCGCGCCGGGCGGCGAGCCGTCCCGCGAGGGGGGCGACGACCACCAGCGCCGCGGTCAGGGGCAGCAGCCGCAGCGCCGCCGGCAGGGCGTCCCGGCCCTGGACGAGCTGCAGGAACAGGCTCACGAAGACCAGCAGGACGAAGACGGCGAGGCTGGTGGCGAACCCGCCGACGGTCGCACCGAGGAAGGCCCTCCGGCGCAGGAGCCGGCCGGGAAGCAGCGGGTCGGGCGCCCGTCGCTCGACGGGCACGAGCAGGGCCCCCGCGACGACGGCGACGGCGAGCGCGACCAGCACCTCGCGCCCGAGGCCGTCCCGTCCCGCGAGGACCACGGCCCAGGTCGCCGCGGCGAGGGCGACGGCGGCGAGCGCCTGTCCCGGGAGGTCGAGGCGGCGGCCGGTGCCGACCGTCGTCGACGGGCCCGCCAGGGCCACCGCGGCGACGACGGCGCACAGCGGGACGTTGACCCAGAACACCGCCCGCCAGCCCGAGGCCTGCACGAGCAGCCCGCCGACGAGCGGTCCCGCGACAAGCGCGAGCGCCCCGGTCGAGGCCCAGAGCCCGACCGCGCGGGCGCGCGCCGCCGTGCCGGGGACGGCCGACGCCAGGACGGCCAGGCTGCCCGGCAGCACGAGGGCTGCTCCCGCGCCCTGCAGCGCACGCGAGGTGACCAGCGCGGTGACGGTCCCGCTCAGGGCGCAGGCCGCCGAGCCGGCCGCGAACAGCGCCAGTCCCGCGAGCAGCGTGCGGCGGGGGCCGACGACGTCGGCGAGGGCGCCACCGGTCAGCAGCAGGGCGGCCAGCGCCACGGTGTACGCCGTCACGACGCCCTGCAGCCCGGCGACGTCCGCGGACAGGTCCTTCTGCAGGTCGACCAGCGCGACGGCGACGACCGTGTTGTCCAGCGTGGCGACGAACGCGGCGAGGCAGGTGGCCAGCAGGACGAGGCGGGCGCGTGGCGCGCGTGACGGGGACGGGGGCGCGGTCACCGCGCCTGTCTACTGGACAGCGTCGAGCAGGTACCGGTGGTGCCCGAAGTCCTCGCGCCAGGGCAGGTCGAGCAGGGTCATGACGGCCTCGTCGTAGGGCCGCTCGGACAGCAGCAGGATCCGCTTGAGCTCGGCGTTGACGGCCGGCGAGAGGTACTCGACGCGGCGCAGGCGCATCGCGCGGCCGTCCCCCGTCCGCAGCACGAGCACGCCGCCTCGCTGGCTGGGCCGCATGCCGCCGGCCAGGATGCTGCCCACGGGGGCGACCCGGTACGGCCCGAACTTGCGGACGGCGACGAAGCCGGGGCCGACGACGACGCGCCGCGACCACAGCGCGTACGACAGCAGCACGACGGCCACCGCGGCGACGACGTCGTTCCACGGGGAGTAGTGCGTGAACAGCGCGACCGGGACGTAGAGCAGCGCCCCGAGGAACACGCTGGTCACGCCCTCGGCGAGCGGGACGCCGACCATGCCGGTGCGCGGGTGGGGCAGGCGGGCGCCGGACCAGACGGTCGTGACGGGCGGGGCGTCGGCGTCGGCGTGGGCGGCCGGCGCCGGGACCCGCGAGGCCTTCGCGGCCGCGAGCTGCTCGGCCCTCCCGCGGCGTCGTTCGGTCTCGGCGACGGTGAGGTGCAGCAGGGCCATGAGGCGCTCCGGGGTAGGACGGCCGACCGGCCGCTCTGGAAGGTAGGCGCGTCCGGGCCGTCGTGCCGGACGGGCCTCAGACGGTCCGGCGCCGCCACCGCCAGAACCCGGCGCCGAGCAGCAGCAGCGGCAGGAACGGCAGCAGCGCCCCGGAGACGGCGGCGAGCACGCGGGCGGTGGCGGTGAAGGCGTGCCACCCGGCGTCGAGACCGCCGCGGAAGCCCGGGGCCGACGCCGTCGCCGCGACCCGGTCGTCCTCGGTGAGGTGCAGGGACCGGACCGCCAGGTCGACCCGGCCCGACAGCGCCCGCGCCCGGGACTGCAGCGACTCGAGGTCGGCCTCGCGGCGGGCCAGCTCGCCCTCGACCTTGACGACGTCGCCGAGGCCGGTCGCGCGGTCGAGCAGGGCGCGGACCCGGGCGACGCTGGCGCGCTGGGTCGCGAGGCGGCTGTCGAGGTCGACCGCCTGCTCGGTCACGTCCTCGGTCGACAGCGTCCGGTCGCGCTCGGTGCCGAGGCGGGCCAGGCGGGTCAGGGCCTCGTCCAGCCGGTCCGGCGGGACCTGCAGGCGCAGGTCCGCCTCGGAGCCGCCGGACTGCTCGCCGGCGACCGCTCCACCGGTGGTGCGGGCGACCTCGACGGCCCGGTCCGCGGCGACCCGGACGTCCGGGACGCGCACGGTCAGGGTCGCGGTCCGGACGAGGGACCGGCCGGCGAGCGGGTCGAGGGCCTGGCTCTTCGCCAGGGCAGGCGCGGCCGCGGGGGCCGCGGCGCCGGCCGCGCTCTCGGCCGTGGAGACCGCGGCCGAGGTCGAGCTGTCGCTCCCGCCCCCGGAGCAGCCGGTGAGCAGGGCGAGGGCGACGGCGAGCGCGGCGACGCGGGCGGGGACGGCGGGAACGGGCACGGGAGCCTCCGGGGCAGCAGGTGCTCCTCCGACGCGCCCCCCGGCGGGCCGGTTGCGGTGCTCCTAGGCTCGAGACGTGACCGTGACCCCGCTGGCCGCCGTGGTGGGGGCGGGGGTCGCCGGGCTGACCGCGGCGCGGGCCCTGCAGCGGGCCGGCCGGCGGGTGGTCGTGCTGGAGGCGTCGTCGCGGGTCGGCGGCAAGGTCCGGGTCAGCGAGGTCGGGGGGCTGCCGGTCGACGAGGGCGCCGACTCGATGCTGCGCCGGGTCCCCGAGGGGGTCGCCCTGGCGGCGGAGGTCGGCCTGGGCGAGGAGCTCGTCAGCCCGGCCGCGGGGCAGGCCTTCCTCTGGACGCGGGGCGCCCTGCGCGGCCTGCCTGCGGGGACGGTCCTCGGCGTCCCCGGCGACCTCGCCTCCCTCGCCCGCTCCGGAGCCCTCACCACCCGGGGCCTCTACCGGGTGCTGGCCGACCTCGTGCCCGGGGAGCCCGTCGTCGACGACGTCTCGGTCGGCGACCTGGTCGGCCGGCGGCTGGGCCGCGAGGTCGTGGACCGGCTCGTCGACCCGCTGCTCGGGGGCGTCTACGCCGGTCGCGCCGACCTGCTGTCCCTGCAGGCGACGCTCCCGCAGCTGGTCCGCCCGCTCGCCACGAGCCGCACCCTGCTCGGGGCGACCCGAGCCGCCCGCGCGGCGGCGCCCCCCGTCGACGGCGCGGTCTTCGCCGGGCTGCCCGCGCTGCCCCGAGCAGGGTGCGGGAGCTCGCGAGCGGACCCACCAGCTGCGGCAGCGTCGCCTGCAGGGAGAGCAGGTCGGCGCGGCCGGCGTAGACGCCGCCGAGCAGCGGGTCGAC
>JAOPWW010000535.1 GCA_025965495.1 Frankiales bacterium | reverse complement strand
GGCGCGGACCTGCGCTTCCCGCACCACGCCTTCGAGGCGGCGCAGGCCGAGGCGGCCACCGGGGTCACGCCGTTCGCGCGGGCGTGGATGCACGTCGGGACCGTGCAGCTGGCGGGCGAGAAGATGGCCAAGTCCACCGGCAACCTCGTCTTCGTCGCCGACCTCGTGGGCCGCACCAGCGGCCCCGCCGTCCGGCTGCTGCTGCTCGACCGCCGCTACGACGCCGCCTGGGACCACACCGACGCCGGCCTCGACGCCGCCGCGACCAAGCTCGAGCAGCTGCACGCCGCCGCCGGCCGCACCGGCAGCAGCGACGCCGCCCAGGCCGCCGTGCTCGAGCGCCTGGCCGACGACCTCGACGTGCCGGGCGCGCTCGAGGTCGCCCTCGCCGAGGGCGGCCAGGCCGCGCGCGACCTCATCGCGGTCCTGGCGCTCTAGCCTGGAGACCGTGAGCACCCGCACGTACGAGGTCCGCACCTACGGGTGCCAGATGAACGTCCACGACAGCGAGCGGATCAGCGGCCTGCTCGACGAGGCCGGCTACACGCCCGCCGAGAGCGGCAGCACGCCCGACGTCGTCGTGTTCAACACGTGCGCGGTGCGGGAGAACGCGGACAACCGCCTCTACGGCAACCTCGGCCACCTCAAGCCGGTCAAGGACGCCCACCCCGGGATGCAGATCGCCGTCGGGGGGTGCCTGGCGCAGAAGGACCAGGCGACGATCGTGGCCAAGGCGCCGCACGTCGACGTCGTGTTCGGCACGCACAACGTCGGGTCGCTGCCGGTCCTGCTCGAGCGCGCGCGGGTCGAGCAGCAGAGCCAGGTCGAGCTGCTGGAGTCCCTCGAGGTCTTCCCGTCCACGCTGCCGGCCCGGCGGGAGTCGACCTACAGCGCGTGGGTGAGCATCAGCGTCGGCTGCGACAACACCTGCACCTTCTGCATCGTCCCCTCGCTCAGGGGCAAGGAGGAGGACCGCCGCCCCGGCGACGTCCTGCGCGAGGTCGAGGTGCTCGCCGCCCAGGGCGTGCTCGAGGTGACGCTGCTCGGGCAGAACGTCAACTCCTACGGCCGCTCCTTCGGCGACCGGTCGGCGTTCGCGGGCCTGCTGCGCGCCGTCGGCGCGGTCGAGGGCATCGAGCGGGTCCGCTTCACCAGCCCCCACCCGCGCGACTTCACCGACGACGTCGTCGACGCCATGGCCGAGACGCCCGCCGTCTGCCCGAGCCTGCACAAGCCCCTGCAGTCGGGCTCGGACGCCGTGCTCAAGGCGATGCGGCGCAGCTACCGGTCCGAGCGCTTCCTCGGCATCCTGGACCGGGTGCGCTCCTCGATCCCGGACGCCGCGATCACCACCGACGTCATCGTCGGGTTCCCCGGGGAGACCGAGGCCGACTTCGCGGAGACGCTGCGGGTGGTCGAGGCTTCCCGGTTCTCCGGCGCGTTCACGTTCCAGTACTCGCCCCGCCCCGGGACGCCGGCCGCCGACTACGCCGAGCAGGTGCCCAAGGAGGTCGTCCAGGAGCGCTACGAGCGCCTGGTCGCCCTGCAGGACCGGATCACCGCCGAGGGCATGGCCGCGCAGGTCGGCCGCACGGTCGAGGCGCTGGTCGGCGAGGCCGGCAAGAAGGACGCCCCGGGCCGGCTCACCGGTCGCGCCCGCGACAGCCGGCTGGTCCACCTCGCCGCCGCCCCCGGGGTGCGGCCGGGCGACGTCGTGGAGACGGTCGTGACCAAGGCCGGCCCGCACTACGTCGTGGCCGACGGCGTCCTGGTGTCGCACCGCCGCACGACAGCGGGCGACGCCTGGGAGGCCCGCACGACGACCCGCACCCCCGGCGTCGCGCTGGGGATGCCGACGGTCGGCGAACCGGCCCAGGCCGCAGCCCCGGTGAACGCCTGCGGCTGAGGGCCCGGCCGGGCCGTCGAGCGGTCAGTGCGCCCCGGACGGCGCGGCGGCCGCGTTCGGGTCGGCCAGCACGCCCGACGGCAGCAGGCTGACCGTCACGATCGCTCCGGCCACGAAGATCAGGCTCGAGACGGTGAACGCCGTCGTGTAGCCGTGGACGGCGCTGCGGACCATGACGTTCGCGCCCTCGTGGGTGCGGGCGTAGGAGGCGGTGGAGCTCGCCGCCAGGGTCGACAGCAGCGCGGTGCCGATCGAGCCGCCGACCTGCTGCATCGTGTTGACCATCGCGGAGGCGACACCGGCGTCGCGGCGGTCGACGCCGAGCGTGGCGCTGCTGATCGCCGGCGCGAAGATGAGCCCGAAGCCCAGGCCGAGCAGCATCAGGGCGGGCAGCACGTGCGCGGCGTAGCCCGACGTCGGGGTGAGGCGCGACAGCAGCCCCATGCCGACAGCGCCGAGGACCATGCCGGTGGTGACGAGCGGCCGGGGTCCGGTGCGGGGGAGCAGCACGATGTTCGAGCTGGTCGACGCCGTGACGATGCAGGCCGTGAGCGGCAGGAAGGCCAGGCCGTTGACGATGGGGGAGAAGCCCTTGACCTCCTGCAGGTAGAAGGCCAGGAACAGGAAGACGCCGAAGATCGCGACGGCGGACATCCCCACCGCCAGGTAGCAGGTGCCGCGGACCCGGTCCAGGACGACCCGCAGCGGCAGCAGCGGTGCCGCGACCCGCTGCTGCAGCAGGACGAAGGCGACCAGCAGGACCGCGCCGGCGGCGAGGACGGCCAGGGTCACGCCGTCGCCCCAGCCGCTCGTGGCGGCGCGCGAGAAGCCGAACACGAGGGAGAACAAGCCAGCCGAGGCGAGCAGGGTGCCGGGGACGTCGAGCTTCGGGTGCTGCTCCTGCTTCGCGTCGTGCAGCAGGCTCACCGCGCCGACGACGGCTACGGCCGCGAACACGAGGTTGACGTAGAGGCACCAGCGCCAGGACAGGGTCTCGGTCAGCAGGCCGCCGAGGACCAGCCCGACCGCGCTGCCGCCGCCGGCGACGGCGCCGAAGATGCCGAACGCCTTGGACCGCTCGCGCGGCGTGGTGAACGTGGTGGCGAGGGTCGACAGGGCGGCGGGGGCCAGCAGCGCGCCGAAGACGCCCTGCAGGGCTCGGGCGCCGACGAGCACGCCGAACGACGTCGCAGCGCCGCCGAGGGCCGAGGCGAGTGCGAAGCCGACGAGGCCGGTGATGAAGGCCTTCTTGCGCCCGAACAGGTCACCGAGCTTGCCGCCGAGCAGCAGCAGGCTGCCGAAGGCGAGGGCGTAGGACGTGACGATCCACTGCCGGTCGGTGTCGGCGAAGCCGAGGTCGCGCTGGGCGGACGGCAGCGCGATGTTCACGATGGTGGCGTCGAGCACGACCATCAGCTGGGCGACGGCGACGACGCCGAGGACGAGCCAGCGGCGGTCGTGGGCGGCCTGGGCCGCCTCGTCGGTGGCGGGGGCGGTCGTGGTCATGCTGCTCCTCGCGGGACGGCGACGCTCCGCGGGAGGCGTCCGCGCGGGCAGCACCGCGACCGCGGTGCTTGCAGCGACAAGCGTGCCCCGCCTCGAGGTGTTCCGCCTCTCAGGCCAGGCGCTCGACCTTGTCGGCCTGCGGGCCGCGGTCGCTCTGCCGGACGGCGAACCGCACCCGGTCGCCGACCTCGAGCGACTCCGCGCCGATCAGCGTCGACACGTGGACGAACAGGTCCGGGCCGCCGGCGTCAGGGGTGACGAAGCCGAAGCCGCGGTCGGCGTCGTAGCGGGCGACGACGCCCTCGCCGGCCTTGGCGGCTGCGGTGGGGGCCGAGGCCGGGGGAGCGGCGTCGGCGCTGCCGGCCTCGGCGACCAGGGAGACCTCGCGTGCCAGCGGTCCTCGGTCACCGGCGGCGACGGTGAAGGCGACCCGGTCGCCCTCGGCCAGGTACTCCAGGCCCTCGACGAGGGAGCGAGCGTGGACGAAGACGTCCTCGCTGCCGACGTCGGGGGTGATGAAGCCGAAGCCCTTGCCCTCGTCGTACCAGGTGACGGTGCCGTCCGCACCATCCCCGGCGGGGGCCAGACCGGCCGCGCCGCCCAGCGGGATGACGTTGGTGGCCTGCGGGCCCTTCTCGCCGGGCTCGGTGAGGAACGCGACGCGCTGGCCGGTGGTGAGGACGCCGCCGGTGACGATCGCGCTGCTGTGGACGAAGACGTCGGCGCCGCCGCCGTCGGGGGTCGCGAAGCCGTAGCCCTTGCCCGGCTCGTACCAGGTGACGGTGCCGAGGACGCCGAGCGGGGCGTCGGGGGCGACGTCGCTGGTGACCCGGACCTCGAGCGCCTGCGGCCCGCGCGGGCCCTCGCCGACCTCGAACTGCACCTCCTGGCCCTCGCGCAGGACCCGGGGGCCGCCGTCGCTGAGGACCTCGGAGGCGTGCACGAAGACGTCGGCACCGGCGTCCTCGCCGGCGTCGGCGGGCGCGAGGAAGCCGAAGCCCTTCGCGGGGTCGAACCAGCGGACGGTCCCGTGCGGCACGGTGGAGCTCCAAGCGGTAGGGAGCTCCCAGCCTAGGGTCGTCGTGTGGACCTGCCGACCGTCTGGGCCGTCGTCGGGCCCACGGCGGCGGGCAAGTCCGACCTCGGCGTCGCTCTCGCGCAGGTGCTCGGGGGCGAGGTGGTCAACGCCGACTCGATGCAGCTCTACCGCGGCATGGACGTCGGGACGGCCAAGCTGACCGCCGAGGAGAGGCAGGGCGTCCCGCACCACCTGCTCGACGTCCGGGACGTCACCTGGACGGCGACGGCGGCGGAGTACCAGGCGATGGCCCGCGCCGTCGTCGACGACCTGCGGGCGCGCGGCGTGGTCCCGGTCCTGGTCGGCGGGAGCGGCCTGTACCTGCGGGCGGCGCTCGACGCGCTCGAGTTCCCCGGCACCGACCCGGCCCTGCGGGCGGCGCTGGAGCGCGAGCTGGAGACCGACGGCCCTCACGCCCTCCACGCCCGGCTCGCGGCCCTCGCCCCCGACGCCGCGGCCCGGATCGAGCCCGGCAACGGGCGCCGCACGGTCCGGGCGCTCGAGGTCGTGACCCTGACGGGGTCGATGCCGGGGGAGATGACGGCCTACGAGGCGCACTACCCGACGATCCACGTCGGCGTGGACCGCACCGACCTCGCCGAGCGGGTCGCGACCCGGGTCGACCGGATGTGGGCGGCCGGCCTGGTCGAGGAGGTCCGCGCCCTGGAGACCCAGGGGCTGCGCGACGGCGTGACAGCGTCCCGGGCACTGGGGTACGCGCAGGTCCTGGCGTGGGAGGACGGCCTGCTGCCCGACCCGAAGGAGGCGACCGTCGTGCAGACGCGGCGCTTCGTGAAGCGGCAGCGGGCCTGGTTCCGACGTGACCCGCGCATCCGCTGGCTGGACGGGGCCAGTCCGCGGCTGCTGGACGAGGCACGTGCCGCTGGTCACGACGGGTAGTCCGTCCTCGCTCTCGCGGGCCATGTCAGAGGCGCGCCACCGGGTCGACAGTGAGTGCATGGCCCTCCTCGCCGACCAGGTCGCGCACCTCGACACGAACGACGGCGCCCTCGAGCTGCTCTACCAGCCCGAGGTCGACCTCGCGACGGGGGCGATCGTCGCCATGGAGGGTCTGCTGCGCTGGCACACCCAGGACCTCGGCGTGCTCGCCCCGCCGGCGTTCTTCGCCGCGGCCGAGAGCGCCGGCCAGATGCCCGCCATCGGCGAGTGGGTGCTGCGGGCCGGCGCCGCCGAGGCCGCCGCCTGGCAGTCCCTGCGCGGTCCCGCGCGCCAGCTCCGCCTCAACGTCACGACGTCCCAGCTGCTCGACCCCCGCTTCAGCGACCTCGTGAGCGCCGTCGTCGCCGAGCACCACCTGCCGGTCGGCGCGCTGGGCCTGGAGGTCAGCGAGGACTCCCTGCAGGTCCTCGGCGACGACGCCCCCGCCGTGCTGACCGAGCTGCGAGCCACCGGCGTGGCGCTGGCCGTCGACGACACCACCTTCTTCGCCACCCTCGCCGTGATCGAGCACCTGCCGGTCGACGTCGTGAAGCTCGGCACCCGCCACGTCCGCGGCGTCGACCTGTCCGACGACGCGTCGATGGCGGCCACCGTCATCTCCCGGGCCCACGACCGCGGGCTCGTCGTCGTCGCCGAGGGCGTCGAGACGTGGGGCGAGGCGGTGCGGCTGCTCGAGCTGGGCTGTGACCGGGCCCACGGGTGGCTGTACGCGTCCGCCCAGCGCGGCGACAAGGCCCGCTGGCTGCTCGAGCAAGGCCGGGGCTGGCGCGGCGCCGTCGTGTCACCGGGCGTGCAGGCGGCCCAGTTCGTGCCGAGCCCGCGCGCGGCCGTCTGACGCCTAGGCTCGCTCCCGTGCAGCTGAGCTACCTCAAGGGACACGGGACCGAGAACGACTTCGTCGTGCTGCCCGACCTCGACGGCACGCTCGTGCTCACCCCCGAGCTCGTCAGCCGGCTCTGCGACCGCCGGGCCGGGCTCGGCGCCGACGGCGTCCTGCGGGTCGTGCCGACCACGCTCGTCCCGGAGGTGCAGGACCAGGCCGCCGAGTTCTTCATGGACTACCGCAACGCCGACGGCTCGATCGCCGAGATGTGCGGCAACGGCGTCCGGGTCTACGCCCGCTACCTCGTCGAGGCGGGCCTCGCGTCGTTCGGCGAGCTCGACCTCGCCACCCGCGGCGGCGTGAAGCACGTCGTCGTCACGCCCGACGTCGTCACCGTCGACATGGGGCTCGCCGTCGTCGGGGAGCCGGTGCTGGTCGACGGCGTCGTCGCGACCGCCGTCGACATGGGCAACCCGCACGCCGTCGTCCACGCGACGCCGCCCGCGGTGCTCGACCCGGACCGCAAGGACCTCAACGTCGAGTACGTCGAGGAGCTCGGCCCGACCCACCTGCGCATGCGCGTCCACGAGCGCGGCGTGGGGGAGACCCGCTCCTGCGGGACGGGGGCGTGCGCTGCCGTCGTCGCCCACGTCCTGCGCACCGCCGAGCCGCGCGGGTCCGCCTACGACGTCGACGTGCCTGGCGGCCGGCTGCAGGTGACGTGGCAGGAGGACGGGCACGTGCTGCTCGCCGGACCCGCCGTGCTCGTCGCGCGCGGGACGTTCTGCGACTCCTGGCTGTCCTCGTGACGCCCGCGGAGGCCGTCCGCGGCTGCGCGGGCCCGATCGGCAGGCTCGGCGGCGCGTGGATGTTCGACGCCGTCACCGGTGCCCGCGGCGCCGAGCTCGGCCTGTCGACCTGGTCCTGGTACCACTGCGGCCGCGGCGGGGTGCTCGGCGACGGACCGGCCGACGCCGTCGTCGCCGCGTTCGGCTTCTTCCCGCCGGCGCTGCAGGCCAAGGCCTGGGACAAGGGGCGGGCCGTGATGCCGGTGGGTGAGGTCGC
>JAOPWW010000496.1 GCA_025965495.1 Frankiales bacterium | reverse complement strand
CCCGGACGAGACGGCGTCGAACCGGCTGTCCGCCGTGTTCGAGGTGACCGACAAGGCCTGGCAGTACCGGATCGACGACGCCGACGAGCACCTCGCCCGGGCCGGCCGGGTCCTGGAAGTGCTCAGCGAGCACCTCTGCCAGGGTTGGCTCGAGGGCTACCTGCTGACCGGCCGGCACGGGATCTTCACCTGCTACGAGGCGTTCATCCACATCGTCGACTCCATGTTCAACCAGCACGCGAAGTGGCTCAAGACCACGCGGCACATCCCGTGGCGCGCCCCCATCGCCTCGCTGACCTACCTGCTCAGCTCCCACGTCTGGCGCCAGGACCACAACGGCCTGTCGCACCAGGACCCGGGCTTCATCGACCACGTGGTGAACAAGAAGTCCGACACCGTGCGGGTGTACCTGCCGCCGGACGCGAACACGCTGCTGTCGGTCGCGGACCACTGCCTGCGCAGCCGCCACTACGTGAACGTCGTCGTGGCGGGCAAGCAGCCGGCGCTGACCTACCTGTCGGCGGACGAGGCGGTCGCGCACTGCACCCGGGGGCTCGGCATCTGGGACTGGGCCGGCACCGAGACGCCGGGAGCCGACCCCGACGTCGTGCTCGCCTGCGCAGGCGACACCCCGACCCTCGAGGTCCTCGCCGCGGCCGACCTGCTGCGCACGCACCTGCCCCAGCTGGCCGTGCGGGTCATCAACGTCGTCGACCTCATGCGGCTCGAGCCCGACGCCGAGCACCCGCACGGCCTGTCCGACCGCGACTTCGACGCCCTGTTCACGACCGACCGGCCGGTGGTCTTCGGCTACCACGGCTACCCGTCCCTGATCCACCGCCTCACCTACCGGCGGCACAACCACGAGAACCTGCACGTGCGCGGCTACAAGGAGGAGGGCACCACCACCACGCCGTTCGACATGGTGATGATGAACGACCTCGACCGCTTCCGGCTGGTCATGGACGTCATCGACCGCGTCCCCTCGCTGGGCAGCCGGGCCGCCCTGCTGCGCCAGCAGATGAGCGACCGGCGCCTCGCGGCCCGGGCGTACACCCGCGAGCACGGCGAGGACGACCCCGCCGTCACCGGCTGGACCTGGCCGGCCGCCGGCTGAGACCGGCCGAAGCGCCCGTCAGGCGAGCGCGGCCAGCAGCTGGGTCGTGCGCTGCGACGTCGGCGTGGAGGCGGCGGCCAGGTCCCGCTCGGCCTGCGCCTCGGTCGTCCCCTCGGGGACGACGAGCAGCAGCGTCCGCCGTGCACCGATGGCGCTGCTCCCCAAGGTGACCGTGTGCCGCTCCATCCCGGAGAACCAGCCGACCTTCACCGGCAGGCCGCGCTGGACCGAGCGGGTCGGGTGCGGGAGCGGCCAGTCGGCGGAGCACAGCGAGACGCGCGAGACCCGCCCCTGCTCCTGGGGGCAGGCCGCGAGCAGCTGCTCGAGCTCGACGGCGACGTCGGTGGACCGCGGCCACCAGCCGCCGTCGAGCTGCCCGACCCCGGGGACACCTGCCCACGAGAGCCGGGCAGGTGCACCCGTGGTGCGGGTCGGTCGGTCGTCGCGTGCTGTGCTCACGGTGTCCTCCACGGTCGGCCTGCGCACACGGCCCCACGTCCACCGCGCGCGCGACGATCGTGGGAGCAGGCGTGCCGCGGGGACAGGGTCCAAGGACCCGACCGCGCGCCGGGGGGCCGAACGACCCTGGTCGGGTCCGGCCGCCGCCGCGAGGGTGGTCCGCCTACCGCCTGCGACCCGCGCCGGCGCCTCGACGAAGGAGCAGGACGTGCGCACTGTCGTCGTCGGCGTCGCGGGTGACCGGAGCTCGGGACCGGTCCTGCAGCGGGCCCTGGCCGAGGCCCGGACCGCCGCACGCCCGCTGGAGGTCCTGCACGCGTGGTCGGTGCCGACCTGGGCCGCGGCGGCGGTCGGGCTCGACGACGTCCACGCCGTGGACCGCGGGACCGCGCAGGCCCAGGGCGTGGCCGCAGAGGCGCTCGCTTCAGCCCTGCTGGCGGGCGGCGAGGCGGCGCCAGCGGCGTCGTCGGTGCGGGGTGCCCACGGCGAGCCCGGGCCGACGCTGGTGCAGCAGAGCGCTCAGGCCGGTCTCCTCGTCCTCGGCGCGCCGAGCCACGGCAGGCTGCTCGGTGCCGTCCTCGGCGCGGCGAGCGCCGTCGTCCTGCGGCACGCCTCGTGCCCGGTGATGGTCGTCCCTGTCCACGGGACCACGGCACCGTTCCGGCGGGTCGTGGTGGGCTACGACGCCCCGACGCACGCGGGCTCGGCCCTGCGCTGGGCCGTCGACGCCGCACGACGCCACCGCTGCCCGCTCGTGGTCGTGCACGCGCTCCCGCTGACCCCGACGCCCGTGCCGAGGTCGGTCCAGTCCGACGACGCGCGCCGCGAGGACGAGGTCCGGCACCGGCTGGACCACCACGTCGCGCGGGCGCTCCGCGGGCACGAGGAGGTCCCGGTCACGACCTGCTTCGCGGACGGCAGCGCGTTCGAGGTCCTGCTGCGCGAGGCGGGACCGGACGACCTGCTCGTGCTGGGCTCGCGCGCGCACCGCGGCGTGGCGGAGACCCTGCTCGGTGCCGTCGCCCTGGAGTGCGTGCAGCACGCGACCGGCACGGTGGTCGTCGTGCGGGCGGGACAGGAGCGCCTCGACGACGTGCCGGGAGCTGCCCGGCCACGGACGGTCGGGGCGTCGACGCGCACCCCGGACGGCACCGGCCGCGAGAGCCCGCACCGAGGGACGTAGGACCCTGGCGGTGCTGCGCCGTGCTGCCGACCCTGGGGACCGCCCCGCCCGGCCTGCCACCTGGAGAGAGCCATGACCGTCCCCCAGCTCGACGCCGTCCCGCTGCACGCCCGTGACCTGCTCGTCCGCGACCTCGCGACGGTGGCCGCGACGACCACGGTCGCCGGCGCCCTGTCCCTGATGCGGCACCTCGACGTCCGGCACGTCCCGGTGCTGGACGCCACCGGTCTGGTCGGTCTCCTGCACGAGCCCGACCTGCTCGCCCTCGACCCCGACGCCCCGGTGGGCCCCTCGGTCCACCGCCAGGTGCCGCGGGCCCGCCTCCAGGACACCCTGGAGCAGGTCGCGGCGCTGGTGGCCGGCAGTCCCTGCGGGGCCGTCGTCGTGCTCGACGACGAGGAGCACCTGCTCGGGCTCCTCACCGACGTCGACCTCCGGCGGGTCGTCTCCCTGCCGTGACGGGGACGGCCCCGCTCGGGCCGCGTCGAGGTGCACCGTCACCGTGCTCGAACGGCCCCGCCGTCGGCCGACGCCGGCACAGCGCTCGGCGCGGCTGCCGTCACCGGCCGGTCCCGCGCTGCCTGCGCTGAGGCGACGACGACGGACGTCACGCCGAC
>JAOPWW010000491.1 GCA_025965495.1 Frankiales bacterium | reverse complement strand
GGCTGCGGTGCTCGACCGAGACGGACCTGGCGCAGGCGCTGGTCGGCACCGGCTTCGGCTACGCCACCGAGCGGCGTGCCCAGCAGTCGCTCGTCCTGCCCGTGCTGCTTCCCGTGGTGCGCGACATCCGCCGGCTGGGCGCGGGCGCGCTCGACCTGTGCGCGGTCGCCGCCGGGCGGCTCGACGCCTACTACGAGCAGGGGCTCTCGCCGTGGGACCTGTCGGCGGGCGGGCTGGTCGCTCGGGAGGCCGGCGCGCGGGTCGAGGGGCTGCGCGGCCGGGAGGCCGGCTCCTCGATGGTGCTCGCGGCCGGGCCGGGGGTGTTCGACGCGCTGCACGACCTGCTGGTCGCGCACGACGCCGACGCGGACCCGTTCTGAGCGGCGGGGTCCCGGCGGGCTCGTCCTAGGCGGCTGCGCCGTCCTGGTCGAGCAACCAGAGCTGCAGGGCGCGCAGCCCCCGCGTGTACTCGCTCGACAGCGCCCTCTCGCTCGGGCTGATCGGGCCCAGCCCGACCGGAGGGCGGTGGCCGGCCGGGAGCATCGGGACGACCGGCGCGCGGCGGCTGCGGACGGTGGACCAGGCGCGCTCGGCGACCGACGGCGTGGCGTCCGCGAGCTGGGGACCCATCCGCTCGGCGTTCCAGGAGGCGACGCGCACCACCACGCTCACGAAGACCAGCAGGGCCAGCAGTCCGAGTGTCAGCACACCGTGAGTGTCGGCCCCGGTGCCCCGTTCCTGCAGCCTGAAACCTCGATCTCCCCCGGACGGGTCACCGGTCAGTCCCCCCGGAGGACCCCCTCGTAGACGGTCATCGTCTGACGGGCCACCGCGTCCCAGCCGAAGTGCTCGACGGCCCGCTGCCGGCCGGCCCGTCCGAGCGCTGCGGCGCGGTCCGGGTCGGCCAGCACGCCGGCGACGGCGTCGGCGATCCCGCGCTCGAAGGCCGACGGGTCGGCCTCGTCGTAGGGCACCAGGACACCGGTCTCCCCGTCGACGACGACCTCGGGGATCCCCCCGACCGCGCTCGCCACGACGGCCGTGCCGCAGGCCATCGCCTCGAGGTTCACGATCCCGAGCGGCTCGTAGACCGACGGGCACACGAACGCCGTCGCGTGGCTGAGCAGCTGCACGACCTCGGGCTTGGGCAGCATGGAGCGAATCCAGACGACGCCGCGGCGGCGCGCCTGCAGGGCCTCGACGAGCTCGCGCGTCTCGGCCGCGATCTCGGGGGTGTCGGGGGCGCCGGCGCAGAGCACGAGCTGCCCGGGCAGGTCGTCGGCGGCCCGCAGCAGGTGGACCAGGCCCTTCTGCCGGGTGATCCGCCCGACGAACAGCGCGTACGGGACGGCCGGGTCGACGCCGTAGCGCTCCAGGACGTCCGTGCCCTCGACCGACGCGTACTCCTGGGTGTCGATGCCGTTGACGACGACGTGGACCCGCGCCGGGTCGAGCTCGGGGTAGCTGGCCAGGACGTCGCGCCGCATCCCCCTGCTGACCGCGATGACGGCGTCGGCCCCGAGGACGGCGGTCCGCTCGGCCCAGCTGCTGAGCCGGTAGCCCCCGCCGAGCTGCTCGGCCTTCCAGGGCCGGTGCGGCTCGAGGGAGTGCGTCGTCGCGACGTGCGGGACGTCGTGGAGCAGCGCGCTCCAGTGGCCGGCCATGTTCGCGTACCAGGTGTGCGAGTGGACGACGTCGCACCCGGCGGTCGCGGCGGCGATCGACAGGTCCGTGCTCAGCACCTGCAGGGCGGCGTTCGCGTCGGCCAGCCGGGGGTCGGGGGAGTGGGAGGTCGCTCCGCCACTGGTGCCGCCGAAGGAGTGGACGTCGACGTCGGCCAGCCGGCGCAGCTCGCGCACCAGGTACTCGACGTGGACGCCGGCGCCGCCGTAGACCTCGGGCGGCCACTCGCGGGTGAGGACCCCGACCCTCACGACGTCGACCTCGGCCGGGCGTGCCGCTCGTCGGCTGTCATGGGCGAGGACCATAGTGGGCGCCATGCGATCCACACCGCGCGTCCTCGGGATCGTCCTCGCCGGTGGTGAGGGCAAGCGCCTGTCGCCGCTGACCGCCGACCGGGCCAAGCCGGCCGTGCCGTTCGCGGGGCAGTACCGCCTGGTCGACTTCGTGCTGTCGAACCTCGTGAACGCCGGGTACCTGCGCATCGTCGTGCTGACGCAGTACAAGTCGCACAGCCTCGACCGGCACATCACGACGACGTGGCGGATGTCCACCCTGCTCGGCAACTACGTGACGCCGGTGCCGGCGCAGCAGCGGCTCGGGCCGCAGTGGTTCAAGGGGTCCGCGGACGCGATCCACCAGAGCCTGAACCTCGTCTACGACGACGAGCCCGACTACATCGTGGTCTTCGGCGCCGACCACGTGTACCGGATGGATCCGCAGCAGATGGTCGAGGAGCACATCGCCAGCGGCGCGGGCGTCACGGTGGCGGGCATCCGGGTGCCCCGCAAGGAGTCCGACCAGTTCGGCGTCATCGACGCGGCACCCGACGGCACGATCCGGCAGTTCCTGGAGAAGCCGACCGACCCGCCCGGCCTGCCCGACAGCCCCGACGAGGTCCTGGCCTCCATGGGCAACTACGTCTTCACCACCGAGGCTCTGCTCGAGGCCGTGAAGCTCGACGCCGGCGACGAGGGCTCCGTCCACGACATGGGCGGCAACATCATCCCGATGATGGTCGACCGGGGGACAGCTCGGGTCTACGACTTCGCCGACAACGACGTCCCGGGCGCGACCGAGCGCGACCGCGGCTACTGGCGCGACGTCGGGACGCTCGACGCCTACTACGACTCGCACATGGACCTGGTGTCGGTCCACCCGGTGTTCAACCTCTACAACCGCAAGTGGCCGATCCTCACCAGCGTTCCCGCGCTGCCGCCGGCGAAGTTCGTCTTCCAGGACGAGGGCCGCACCGGCCAGGCGCTCGACAGCCTCGTCAGCCCGGGGGTCATCGTCAGCGGAGGGTGCGTCCGGCGGTCGGTCCTGTCGCCGCTGGTCCGGGTCCACACCGGTGCGGACGTCCAGGGGTCCGTGCTCATGCACGGGGTCGACGTCGGGCGAGGGGCGGTCGTGCGGAACGCGATCCTCGACAAGAACGTCGTGGTCTGGCCGGGCGCCCAGGTCGGGGTCGACCCGGAGGCGGACCGGGCGCGGGGGTACACGGTCACGCCGGGCGGCGTGACGGTCATCGGCAAGGGCGGTCAGGTCGTCCTGTAGGGACGGGGGTCCGGGGTCGGGCGGGCCGGCGAGAGCCCGGGCCGCCCGGTCCCTCGGTCGCCCCGTGCCTCGGTCGCCCCAGCGTCCCGCTGATCTTCGCCTCGTGCCGCCGGCACCCGCGTGTCGTCCTGCACAGGGCGAAGATCGGCCGGGGCAAGGCCCGCGGGCGGGTCTGTGGAGGACCGCGAGAGACCCGGCCGCGCCGTCACCGACGGGGCACGCTCCTCGGATGGACGAGCTGATGACGTGGCAGGAGGCCCTGGACCTCGCGGGAAGCAGGAGCCGAGCTGCGGTGCTCCTGCGCGAGGAGGGCTGGCGGCGGGTCTTCCGCGACGTCTACTGCTCACCGGTCGCCGAGGACGGCCCAGCTCTGCGCTGCCGGGCCCTGGCACGTGTCCTTCCGCGCGGCGTCGCCTTCAGCCACCGGACGGCCCTGTGGCTGCTCGGCGTCGGTGTCCTCGACGGCGCTCTGGACGTCACGGCACCCCGGGGCCGTCATCTCGAGCGACGTCCTGGCGTGCGGACGCACTCGGCGTCGCTCCCCGAGCACGACCTGTGCGACGCCGGAGGCCTGCTCGCCACGAGCGCGGCAAGGGCCGTCGTCGACGTCGCGCGGAGCATCCCGCTGCTCGAGGCCGTCGCCGTCGGGGACGCCGCCGTGCGTTCGGGCCGCACCACGACGGAGCTGCTGCAGGCGGCTCTCGACGACGCCGTGGGCCTCCGGGGCTGTCGACGAGCGCGCGAGGTGTTCGGGCTGCTCGACGGGCGCAGCGACTCGCCGCCGGAGAGCCGGCTGCGGGTGGGGCTGGTGCGCGCGGGGCTGCCGGGCGTCGAGCCGCAGGTCGACCTGTACGACGCCGACGGTCACGTCGCGCGGGCAGACCTGCTCGTCGACGGGCTCGTGGTGGTCGAGGTGGACGGCCGCGAGGCGCACACGGCAGCGGAGGCGTTCGTCCGGGACAGGCGTCGGCAGAACCGGCTGCTGGCGGCGGGCGTGGAGCTCCGGAGGTTCAGCGCGGCCGACGTGACCGGCGCACGTCTGTCGTGGGCCTGCACCGAGGTCGCCCGCGCCCTGGTCGTCGCGCGAGGGCGCCCCCCGGCTCGCGTCCGTCGGGGACCCTCCACGCTGCGGACGTCGCGGCTGACGGTGCCGCCGACCCTGGCCGACAGCAGGTCCAGGCAGGCAGCCTGAGCGCGGACACCGGAGCGCGAACAGGTCGAGCGCGGACCGTCGCTGGTCGGTCCGGTCCCGGCTCCTCGAGCTTCGTCTCGTGCAGGTCGTGGGCGGCGTGTCGGCCGCACGAGACGAAGATCGCTTGCCGAGACCTCTCGATCTTCGGCTCGTGCAGGACCTCGGCGGCGAGTCGCCTGCAGGAGGCGAAGATCGTCGCGGAGGTGGTCGGGACTCCAGGAGGGGCGGGGTCGGGGTCCCCGCTCTGGGGCCTCCGCGGCGCAGCTCCAGGTCCCAGCTCGGGGCCTCCGGGTCCCGAGGTCCCGAGGTCCAGGTCCCAGGACCCAGACCGCGGGCCCCAGGACGCGGAACGCTCTAGCCGGCGACCTCGAGGACGACCTCGACGTTGCCCCTCGTCGCGCGGCTGTAGGGGCACACCTGGTGGGCCTTGTCCATGATCTCGCGTCCCTGGTCCGGCGTCAGGGTCGGGAAGCTGCCGACGAGGGTGACGGCCAGGCCGAAGGCGCTGCCGTCGAGGCCCAGGCCGACCCGGGCGGTGATGGCCGAGCCCTCGACGTCGACCTTCTCCCCGCCCGCGACCCGCTTGAGGGCGCTGTGGAAGCACGCGGCGTAACCGGCCGCGAACAGCTGCTCGGGGTTGGTGTGGTCGCCCCCGGGACCGCCCAGCTCCTTCGGGAGGGTCAGGGACAGGTCGAGGACACCGTCGTCGCTGACGACCTCGCCCTCGCGCCCTCCCCGGGCGGTGGCGCTGGCGGTGTAGAGCACGTCCACGGTCTCTCCAGGGTCGTCGGTGCCGCGAGCCTGGCACACCGCGTCTTCACACCGCGGCTGCCAGGGTGGGGGTGTGCGCCGACCCGTCCTGCTCCTGCTGCCCGTCCTGCTGCTGGCCGCCTGCTCCTCGGGTGCGGCCAAGCCCGTCGCCTCCGGGATGCCCGACCTGCGGACGCTCGCGAAGGACCCGTCCCACGACCACGTGACGAAGGCGGTCACCTACCCGCAGACGCCGCCGATGGGCGGGCCGCACTGGAAGCCCGGGGCGTTCGGCGCCGTCGGCTGGTTGTCCTGCGGCGTCTACACCGCGCCGGTGCCGGACGTGTTCGCGGTCCACTCGGAGGAGCACGGCGCGGTCTGGCTGACCTACCGGCCGGGGGCGCCGGCGTCCGACGTCGCCGCCCTGACGGCCCTGCGGCAGCGCAACCCGGCGTACGTGATGGTGTCGCCCTACCCGGGCCAGCCGACGGCGGTCGCGGCCTCGACGTGGGGGGCGCAGCTGAGCGTGGCGAGCAGCGGCGACCCGCAGCTGGCCCGCTTCGTCGACACCTACGCGGGGGGCGGTCAGGGCGGCGAGAAGGGCGCGCCGTGCACCCCGGGGGACAGCCCTGCCGAGGCGGAGGCCGCGCTGCGGCGGGCCGGCGGAGGCACGGTCACCGCGACGACGCCGCCCGCGAACGCCGCCGCACGCTCGACAGGCGTCGCGGCCGTCTCCTAGCGGTCCGACGGCCCGTCGCCGGGCCGGCCGGCGGTCCCGTCCGCCTCTCAGGCGCCCTGGGGCGCGCGCAGCCGCTGGGTGAGGTCGGACGGGTCCAGGGCGGCCGCCTCGGTGGTGGCGACCCAGTCGGCGAGCAGCCGGGCGAGGCGGTCGGGCTCGGTCATGTGGGGGAAGTGCCCGGAGGACTCGAAGACCTCCAGTCGCGCGCTCGGCACGGTCTCCGCGAGGTGGCGGGCGTGCTCGACCGGGATGATGTGGTCCTTGGCGCCCCAGACGACCAGCAGCGGCAGGTCCTTGGCGAGGTAGAGCCGGTCACGGGCGTCGACCCGCTGCCCCCGCACGTCGATGACGCTCCGGGCGGTGTGCACGAAGGCCTCGCGGGTGGCGGCGTCGCCCAGGGAGCCGAAGCCGGCGAGGGCCTCGACGAGGCCGGCAGGCAGGGAGACGCCCGCCCGGGCCAGCAGGTCGTGGACGCCGGAGCCGGCCTTGCGCACCCAGGAGCCGGCGAGCAGCGGCAGGACGTACTCGGAGCCGGGCAGGGTCGCGGCGCGCAGGAACGGGCTGACCTCCGGGCCGAGGCCGCCGGCGTTGACGAGGGCGAGGCGCTGGACGCGCTCGGGGAACTGGTAGGCGTACTGCATCGCGATGCCGCCGCCGAGGCTGTGACCCACGAGGGTGGTGCTGTCGTGGCCGAGGTAGGCGAGCAGGTCGCGCAGGCCGGAGGCGTGCGCGCCGAGGGAGTAGTCGCCGCGGGGCTTGGCCGAGCGGCCGTGGCCGAGCAGGTCCGGGGCGATGACGTGGCAGGACTCCCCGAGCACCGCCATGACGTCGTGCCACTGGGTGGCGCGCGAGGCGATGCCGTGGACGAGGACGACGACGGGGCCGCCCGAGTCGGCGCCGGCCTCGGCGTAGCCGACCAGGTTGCCGTGCAGGGGCTGGGTGCGCTGTTCGACGAGGGCCATGCGTCCCAGGGTGTTACCGCGGGTAACACCCGTCAAGGTGGGCCTCGACACTGCCGAGACCGCGCCGTACTGTTACCGCCGGTAACACCAGCCCCGCGAGGAGACCCCACGATGACCGCCGGCTTCACCCTGAACCTCACCGAGGACCAGCAGACGCTCCAGAAGTGGCTGCACGAGTTCTCGACGGACGTGATCCGTCCTGCCGCCGCCGAGTGGGACGAGCGCGAGGAGACGCCCTGGCCCGTCATCCAGGAGGCGGCCAAGGCAGGCATCTACTCCCTCGACTTCTTCGCCAGCAGCTGGGGCGACGAGACCGGCATCAGCCTGCCGATCACCATGGAGGAGCTCTTCTGGGGCGACGCCGGCATCGGCCTGTCGATCGTCGGCACCACGCTCGGCGTCGCCGGGATCCTGTCCAACGGCACCCTGGACCAGATCGGCGAGTGGACGCCCCAGTGCTTCGGCACCGAGACCGACGTCAAGCTCGCCGC
>JAOPWW010000489.1 GCA_025965495.1 Frankiales bacterium | reverse complement strand
GAGGTCACCGGCCGCGACCGTCGCCGTGGTGGCCGCCGGTAGG
This sequence comes from Frankiales bacterium, assembly GCA_025965495.1. GTDB lineage: Bacteria > Actinomycetota > Actinomycetes > Mycobacteriales > SCTD01 > RYN-122. The sequence goes on along the minus strand of JAOPWW010000489.1, from coordinate 3,270 downwards.
CTCCGGCCGTGGTCCTGCAGACTCCGACGCCCGAGGCCGACACCGAGCCGGCGCCCCGACGGGGGTTGCTCGACACGCTCGCCGGACCGCTCACCGCGAAGGTCCTGGCGCTGCAGGTGCTCGCCGGGCTCGTCCTCGGCGTCGTCGTCTTCGGCGGGCTCGCCGGGGCGCTGGCGCTGCGCGGATCGGTCAGCGCGGACGGGCAGCCGCGGGCGGCCCTGCTGCTGACCGGCGGCAGCTTGGGACGGGCGCAGGCCCAGGCCGTCGTCGACGACCTGGGCTGGGCCGTCACCCGGACCACCTACCAGGGCGCGGGCTTCGGCACGCCGCCGCAGCGGGGAGGCGCGACGCTGACCCAGCAGGTCCGGCGCGACCCCGACGTGTCCACGGCCGACGTCGTCGTCGTGCAGGGCGGCGAGGCCGACACGCGGATGGCGCCGTCGAGCCTGGAGACCGCGGCGCTCCACCTGCTGGACTGGCTGAAGGCCAACACGTCCGACGGCGCGACCGTCGTGCTGGCCGGCCCCGTCCCGGGGTCGGAGCAGACCCCGGCCCAGCTGCGGGGCGTGGACGCCGTGCTCGCCGCCGCGGCCAAGGACCGGGGCGTGCGCTACCTCAGCGCGATCGACCTGGACATGTCGCGGGCCGAGCCGGAGTTCGGCGCCAAGCTGGTGGCCGCCCTGCGCCGCCTGGCCCCCGCCCGGAGCTGACCGTCCCCGCTCGGACCTGACCCTCAGCGTCGGTGCACCCCGACGGGGAAGGCGGGCAGCTCCCGGACGACCCGCGCGGGCACGCCGCCGACGAGGGTGAACGGCGCGACGTCGTGGGTGACGACGGCGCCCGCCGCCACGACCGCCCCGCGGCCGATCCGCACACCGGGGGTGACGGTCGCGAGCCGCCCGAGCCAGACGTCGTCCTCCAGCACGACGGGGGCGGTCCGGACGCCGGCGCCGGGCTCGACCTCGTGGAAGTCGGTGTCGTAGACGGCGGCGTGGTCGCCGAGCAGGACGTGGTCCCCGAGCACGACCGACTCCTCGGCCCACACTGACGCCCCCTGGTTGACGAAGCAGCGGTCGCCGAGCACCAGGCGTCCGGACGTGGACGCGCCGAGCTGGGCGGGCAGCAGCCGGCCGGTGAAGCCGGTCCGGGCCCCGAGCACGATGTTCCGGCCGTTGGTGATCACCGGGAGGTGCCCGTCGGCCCGGACCGCGCCGCAGCGGACCCCGCGGGCACGCAGGTAGGCGGTGGCCCGCGCCGTCTGCGCGACCTTGCCCAGCAGGCCCTTGTCCGCGCCGACGCTCATGCGGTCAGCGTCCCAGACGGTCGTTGGGGACGGGTCAGACGGGCAGGCGGATCGGCTCGCGGAACCAGCGGCGGAGCCGCTGCACCCGGGTCTCGACCGGCGGTGCGACCTCGACCAGCCGCTCGTCGGTGAACGGGGCGTCCACCCGGACCTCCCGCGCGAGCCGCCACTGCGCCGTGCCCCGCACCCGCAGGTGCAGGGACGCGTCCCGCGCGAGGGGCTGGGGGACCAGGTGCAGCCGGTAGGCCTCGCCGTCGCGGGGCAGCAGGTAGCGCACCTCGACGTCGACCGGTCGCCCGCGACGGAGCTGCACGTAGGTGGCGACCCGGGTCCGTCCGGGTGACGCCCGCACCGAGCTCGGCAGCGCCCTGCCGTTCACCGTCACGACGACGTCGCGGGCGCGCGGCCCGAGGGAGAGCTCGACCCGCTCCCGGGCGGTGCCGGGGGTCCCGGTCCCGGCCACGTAGGGCACGGCGTCGGCCGGGGCCGTGTTCACCAGCCGCACCTTCTGGACCACGCGAGCGCTGCGCCGGGCCACGCGGACGTCGACGTCGACGGTCCGCTGCACGTAGTAGTCGAGCTTGTTGGCGTTGAGGTTGTTGGTGGAGACGGTCGCCAGGTCCTCGCACCCGACGCCGACGTCGCCGGTCAGTCCCAGCCGGCGCAGCTGCGCCTGCTCGCTCGGGATCCGCGACCACAGGGCGAGGTGACGCCCGCGTGCAAGCTCGGCGGCGGCCGGCGCGAGCCGGACCGGTGACAGGCCCGCGCCCAGCAGGCCGGCGACGGCGCGGCTCGCGGCCGCCTGCAGGGTGCTCCGGCGCCGCAGCTGAGCGGCCGTGTCCGAGCCGGCCCGGGCGTAGGCGTCGATGAGCAGGGCCTTCAGCAGCGCGTCGCCCGTGACGGCGCGCCCGTCCAGCACGACCGGCTGACCGGTCAGGGTGACCAGGCGGGCGAGGGCCGGCACGTCCAGGAGCAGGACGACGTCGGGGGTGCGGCCGGTCAGGGCACCCACGGCCCGCGCACCGACAGCGGCCGAGGACGGCACGTCGGGCGACATCGTCCAGTTCTGGAGCAGGGTGGTGTCGGCGAGGAACGGTCCGTAGTCCTGGTGGTACTCGGCGGTCGCCGGCACCCGGCGAGCCCGGCCGGGGCGGTCGCTGACGGTCTCGATCTGCTGGAAGGCCCCGAGCGTGAGCGCGCCCCCGCGCAGGTCGCCGAAGGCGAGGCTCGAGGTGTAGCCGCCCGTCCCGCGCAGCTCCGCGTTGTTCTCCAGCGCGACCATCACGCGACGTGGACCGCGCAGCAGGGTCGCGCCGAGCCGGGCGCCGGTCTGACCGGCCCGCAGGGCGTCGACGACGGGCTGCAGGCCGGCCTCCGCCTGCCGGGCCTTCCGCACGACCACCGGCGGGGTCAGGCCCAGCGGCTCGGCCCGCAGGGCGTCGAGGTCGGCGGACGCGCGGTCCGCGGCCGGGCCCAGGCTCGCGCTGAGCGCGGACAGCTTCCCGACGTCGAGCCGGCCGCCCGTGGTGCGCAGGCCGTTCCCCGCCGCGGCGACGGTCCCGACCCCGGAGACGGCGCTGCGGGCCGCCCGCACGACGGCGCGCTCGACCCGCAGGCTGCGTCCGAGGACCGGAACGGCGGCGACGACCCGCGGGGCGGGGGCGCGCAGGGCTCGGTCCGCGCTCCGGAGCAGGACGTCGGCCGCCCGGGTGCTGCGCACCAGGGCGCCGGAAGCGTCGTCCCCCTCGGCGGGGGAGGCGCTCTGCGCGCTGACGAGCAGCGTCTGGGCCTCGCCCGCCAGGTCAGCGGCACGAAGCGCGGCCCGCCCCGCGAGCCCCAGCGTGACGCCGACCAGGACCGTCAGCAGGCCCAGGACGAGGACGGTCGCGCGCCGCCGCGTCACAGGCTGTCCGTCGTGGCTGTGGTGCTGCCGGAGCCGCTGGACATCGTGGCCGTCTTGCCCGTGG
>JAOPWW010000231.1 GCA_025965495.1 Frankiales bacterium | reverse complement strand
GCGCCGCTCCCGACGCGTGCGCGCGCCCTGCCGTCACCCGCGTCGGTCGCCGCACCCGCACCCGCCCCTGCGACCGCGCCCACCTCCGCACCCGCCCCCTCACCCTCTGCGGCTCCGGCACCGGCGCCCGCAGCCGCGCCCGCCGTGCAGCTCGCCCGGCAGGACGCTCCCGCGACCCGAGCGCCCCGAGCGGAGCGAGCACACCCGACCGCGACCCCTGACCCGTTGTCCTCCCTGACCCCGGCCCACCTGGACCAGCTCGCGTCCCGCCTCTACGACCGCCTGCGCAGCCGCCTGCGCCACGAGCTGATCGCCGACCGCGACCGGACCTCCGACCTCGCCGACCTGTGGACCTGACATGACGATGCCCCAGCAGCGCTCCGCGCCGCCGCCCCCGCCCAGGCCGACCCTGCCCGCGCCCAAGCCGTTCGGCCGGTACACCACGGTGCCGCGCCCGCCGGCCGGGGACACCGCTCCCCGGATGATGACCGGCTTCTGGCTGGTGGTCGACGGCGTCTCGCTGCCGACGTTCTCGGAGTGCCAGGGCCTGGCCGCCGAGTACGAGGTCGTGCCCTGGGTCGAGGGCGGCCAGAACGAGTTCGTCCACCAGCTGCCGGGGCGGATCAGCTTCACGCCGGTGACCCTCACCCGCTACGTCGACGGCGCCAGCGGCGGTCTCGCGGCCTGGTTCAGCAGCGTCGCCGACATCCGGCAGACCTACCGGACCGCGCGCATCAGCGCGGTCGACCCCGCGGGCAAGCCGATCGCGCACTGGGACCTCACCGACGTCTTCCCGTCCAAGTACACCGGCCCGACCTTCTCGGCGGGCGGCACGGCGGCGGCCACCGAGACGCTCGAGCTGGTCCACCACGGCTTCGTCTTCGCCTACGACCCCCCGCCGAGGAGCTGACCGTGGGACCCGTCGCCAAGCTGACCCTGCGCCCCAAGAGCGGTGGAGGCGCCGCGCTCGAGCTGCCCTACAACCCGGAGTCGATGTCCCTGGACGCCAGCGCGACCTACAACGACGTCCGCACCGGCTCCGACGTCGCCGGCGTGCAGTTCCAGCAGCGCCAGGCGCGCACCACCTCCGTGCTGGCCCGGCTGGACGCCCGGGCGCTGACCCGCAGCGTCGCCGACACCGTCCAGCAGGTCTTCGACTGGCTCGAGCCGACACCCGAGTCCGTCCAGCGCAAGGCGCCGTCGCCGCCGCTGCTGGCGCTCAGCTGGGGCAAGCACTGGTTCGACGTCGTGCTGGAGTCGGCGAGCGCGCAGTTCACGATGTTCGCCGCCGACGGCACGCCGACCCGGGCCGAGGTGACCCTGCAGCTCAGGGAGGTGCCGCTCCCGGAGAAGCGGCAGAACCCGACGTCGGGCAGCCTCGTCGGCCGTCGCTCGCACCAGGTCGTCTCGGGCGACAGCCTGCACTCCATCGCGACCGCCGAGTACGGCGACCCGCGCCACTGGCGCGACCTGGCGGTGGCGAACGGCCTCGACGACCCGATGGCGCTGCGTCCCGGCTCCCGGCTCCTGCTCCCCGCCCTCGACGAGCTGCCCTCGGCCCTCGCGACGACGGTGTCGCCGTGGTGAGGACCGCCGGGACGGAGCTCGGCCACGTCCCGGTCATCACCGTCGGGGGCTCACCCCTGCGCGACCAGGTGGCCGGCAGCGTGACGTCGGTGGTCGTCGACCTCGCCGTCGGGCTGCCCGCCGCGGCGACGATCCGGATGAGCGACCCCGACCTCTCGGTGCTCGGGAACGCGGGCCTGCGGGTCGGCGCCCCGGTGTCGCTCGCGTTCAACGCCCTCGGCGACCCGGCGCACACCACCCTGTTCACCGGCGAGGTGACGGCGCTCGAGTACGAGTACGACGCCCGCGGCTCGGTCGTCGTCGCGCGGTGCCACGACACGCTGCACCGGCTCACCCGTGGACGCCGGACCCGCTCCTGGACGCAGGCGACCGAGGCCGACGTCGCCCGGGCGGTGCTCTCCGGGGCCGGACTGCCCGTGGGCACGGTCGAGGGCGCGAACCTGCTGCACGCGCACGTCGCGCAGCTGGACGTCAGCGACTGGGAGTTCCTTTCCGCACGGGCCCGTGACGCCGGCCGTGTCCTGGTGATGGAGGACGGCAAGGCCCACCTGCGGGCACGCCCGACGACGGCGCACGGCACGCCGATCGAGCTCGAGGTGGGCGAGAACCTGTCCCGGCTGCGCGTCCGGGTGACCAGCGCCGGCCAGGTGAAGGACGTGTCCGTGGACGGCTGGGACCCCGCGACCCAGAAGGCCGTGGCGGGACGGTCGGCGCCGAAGGGGACGGCCGCCAGGGCGGGGGTCGCGCACGGGACGCTGTCCACGCCGTTCGCCGCACCGCCGGTGCACGCCGGCAGCCCGGTCCTGCGCTCCGCCGCCGAGGCGAGGGCGTACGCCGAGGGGCTGGCGACGCGGCTGTCGGACGTCCACGCGGAGGTCGAGGGCGAGTGCGGCGGCGACCCCCGCCTGCGACCGGGGGTTCCGGTGAAGGTCGTCGGGACCGGGCCGGTGCACGACGGCACGTACGTGCTGACCCGGGTGCAGCACGTGTCCGACGAGGAGGGGTACCGGACGCGCCTGGAGTGCGCCGGCGGGGAGGACCGCAGCCTGCGCGGCCTCATGGGCGGTCGGGCAGGGACGCCCACGGGCAGCGGCAACCGCCCGGTACCGGGCGTGACCGTCGGCGTGGTCACCGACCTCAAGGACCCGACCAAGAAGGGGAGGGTCAAGGTGACGTTCCCGTGGCTGTCCGGCCAGTACGCGACCGACTGGGCCCGGGTCGCCGCGCCCGGGGCCGGCAAGGACAGGGGGCTCGCGTGGATGCCCGAGGTCAACGACGAGGTCCTCGTGGCCTTCGACCACGGCGACACCCGCACGCCCTACGTGCTCGGCGGGCTGTGGAGCGCGAAGGCCGCGCCGCCGCTGGCCGCGACGCTGGTCGACGGGACCGGGGCGACGGCCGTGCGGGCGCTGCGGAGCCGGACCGGTCAGCGCCTGGTGCTGACCGACGTGGCGGGCCGGACGGGGGTGCTCCTGTCCACGGGCGACGACAAGCTCAAGGTCTCCCTCGACGGCGCGACGACGACCGTCACCGTGGACAGCAAGGGCAAGGTCGTGGTCTCCGGCGCGAACGACGTGTCCGTCACCTCCAGCACGCGGCTGCTGCTCGAGGGCAAGGCCGGGGTCGAGATCAAGGGCGCCACCGTCAAGGTCGACGCGCAGGGGCCGGTGACGGTCAAGGGCGCCGTCATCCAGCTCAACTGAGGACGAGGGACATCGTGAGCACACCTGCCGGCACCCGGCGCGCACTCTCGGTCGCGCGCGCATGACGACGCCCTCGAACGGCTCGCCGTTCACCGGACGGGGGTGGGCGTTCCCGCTGCGCACGACGGCCAGCGGGGGGATCGCCCTGGTCGAGGGCGACGTCGAGATCGCCGAGGCGATCCGCCTCGTGCTCGGCACCGCGAAGGGCGAGCGGCCGATGCGGCCCGAGTTCGGGTGCGGCATCCACGACCTCGTCTTCGCCCCCACCGACCCGTCCCTGCTCGGCCAGGTCGAGGCGGAGGTCCGCGCGTCGCTGCGCCGGTGGGAGCCGCGCATCACGGTGTTGGAGGTCGTCGCGAGCCCCGACGACGACGACAGCGGCACCGTCTGGATCACCGTCCGCTACCTGGTCCGCGACACCGACGACCCCCGCAACCTCGTGTTCCCCTTCTACTCACTGCCTCCGGAGGAGTGACGTGGCCCTCCCCGTGCCCGACCTCGACGACCGCCGCTTCCAGGACCTCGTCGACGACGCGAAGCGCCTGGTGCAGCAGCGCTGTCCCGAGTGGACCGACCACAACGTCAGCGACCCCGGCGTCACGCTGATCGAGCTGTTCGCGTGGATGACCGAGCAGGTCGTCTACCGGCTCAACCGCGTGCCCGACCGGCTGCACACGACGTTCCTGGACCTGCTCGGCGTCACGACGTTCCCGGCGACGGCGGCGCGGGTGCCGCAGACGTTCTGGCTGTCCGCGCCGCAGCCGACCGCCGTCGTCGTGCCCGGGGGGACGCAGGTGTCGACGCCGCGCCCGCCCGGCGGCGACCCGGTCGTGTTCACCACCGTCGAGGACCTCGTGCTGCCGTCGGTGACGCTCGCCCACGTCCGCACGGTCGACGCCGAGGGGACCGGCCGGGACGCCCGGGGCGCCCTGCTGCGCGGTGACGGCGTCGCCTGCTTCTCGACGCCGCCCCAGGAGGGGGACGCCCTGCTGCTCGGCCTGTCCGAGCCCGCCAGCGGCTGCGCCGTCGCGCTCGCCCTGGACTGCTCGACGGCGGGCGTCGGGGTGGACCCGGAGGACCCGCCGCTGGTGTGGGAGGCGTGGACCACCGACGGCTGGGCGGAGTGCGAGGTCGAGCGCGACGGCACCGGCGGCTTCAACAAGCCGGGCGACGTGCTGGTCCACGTGCCCCGCGGGCACCTCACGTCCGCGCTCGGCCGGTCCCGCGCGGCGTGGCTGCGGGTCCGGGTCGTCGAGGCGCGACCGGACCAGCCCGGCTACAGCGCCAGCCCCCTGCTGCACGCGGCGGAGGCGGCGGTCGTCGGAGGGACGGTCCCGGCGGTGCACGCCGACCGCGTGCTGGGCGAGGTCGTCGGCACGAGCGAGGGCGTGGCCGGGCAGCGCTTCACGCTCCAGCACGCACCGGTGGTCCCCGGCGAGGGCCCGGTCGTCGTCGAGGTGGCCGAGCCGCAGCAGGAGGGCGGGACGGCCTGGCGGGCGTGGGAGGTCGTGACCGACTTCGGCGACTCCGGCCCCCTGGACCGGCACGTCGTCCTCGAGCAGCGGACCGGCGAGCTGGCCTTCGGACCGGTCGTCCGCGAGCCCGACGGCGGCGTCCGGCAGCTCGGGCGGGTGCCGGAGGCGGGCGCCGTCGTGCGCGTCCGGGAGTACCGGACCGGCGGCGGCGCGCACGGGAACGTCGGACCCGGCACCCTGGCGGTCCTCACGTCGTCGCTGCCGTACGTCAGCGAGGTGGTCAACCGGCGGGCGGCGGCCGGCGGGCGCGACGCCGAGGACGTGGAGCAGGCCAAGGCGCGGGGACCGGTCGTGCTGCGGCACCGGGGGCGCGCGGTGACGGCCGAGGACTTCGAGCACCTGGCGCGGGCGGCCGCGCCGGAGGTCGCCCGGGTCCGGGCGGTCGCGGCCGGCGAGGGCGCGCAGGCCGGTGGCGTGCGGGTGCTGGTCGTGC
>JAOPWW010000471.1 GCA_025965495.1 Frankiales bacterium | reverse complement strand
ATCGGCTTCCAGGGCCCGATCTCCGGCGACAACGCCGCGATCGGCGAGAACGAGGGCAACGGCGTCCAGCTCGCGATCGAGCTCGCGAACCAGAAGGGCGACCTGCCCTTCACGCTCGAGTACGCCGGCCAGGACGACGTCGGCACGCCCGAGGGCGGCCCGCCCGCCGCGCGCAAGAGCATCGACGACGAGAAGGTCATGGCCGTCGTCGGCCCGGCGTTCTCCGGTGCGACCAAGTCCTCCGCCAAGCTGTTCGCCGCCGCCAAGCTCGCGGCCGTCAGCCCGTCGGCCACCAACCCGGACCTCACCAAGCCGGAGAACGGCTTCACGTCGTTCTTCCGCGTGGTCCCGCCGGACGACGCGCAGGGCGAGGAGGCCGCGAACTACATCGCGAAGGTCCTCAAGGCCAAGACGGTCTACTCCCTCGACGACAAGAGCGAGTACGGCGTCGGCCTGGCCGGCGTCTTCAACAAGACCCTCGAGGCGCAGGGCGTCAAGGTGATCAAGGAGGGCGTCCCGAAGACCAAGGACTACTCCACCGTCGCCCAGAAGATCAACAACGCGAAGGTCGACGCCGTCTGGTACTCGGGCTACTTCCCCGAGCTGGCGCTGCTGGCCAAGTCGCTCAAGAGCGTCGGCTACGCCAAGCCGCTGCTGTCCGGCGACGGCTCCAACGACGACCAGTACATCGTCTCGGCCACCCCGGAGATCGCCGAGGGCACGTACCTGTTCTGCCCGTGCGGTGACGCCAACGTCGACCCGAAGGCCAAGACCTTCGCCGACGCCTACAAGGCGAAGTTCAACAAGCCGGCCGGCACGTACTCGCCCGAGTCCTTCGACGCGGCCAACGCGATCATCGAGGCCATGCGGGGCGTCGGCAAGACGCTGACCCGCGAGAAGGTCCTCGCGGCCGTCCGCACGATCGACTACACCGGCATCACCAAGCAGATCAAGTTCACCGACAACGGTGAGGTCGAGGGCAAGACGATCTTCGTCTTCCAGGTCAAGGGCGGCAAGCGCGACGTCCTCGGCACCACCGAGGAGCTCGTCAAGTAGCAGCACCCGCGAGCGGGGCACCGACCGCCGGCCGGCACTACGGTCGCGGCACGGGCCCCGCTCGCGGTCTGACCGCACGCTCCCGCCCGGTCCTGCACCGCCTCCGCTCCGCACCCACCCGGTGCCCCGCCCGTCCGGAGCCGCCACCATGTGCTTCACGAGCCAGTTCTGGGACCTCACGGTCACCGGGCTGGCGATCGGCGCCGTCTACGCGCTGATCGCCCTCGGCTACACCCTCGTCTACGGCGTGCTGCAGCTGATCAACTTCGCGCACAGCGAGGTCTTCATGCTCGGCGCCTTCGGCAGCGTCTTCGCGCTGCGTCCCCTCGTCGGCGACGTCCGGCCCTCCGGGGCGACCTCGGTCGTCCTCGTGGTGGTCGGGCTGCTGGTCGGCGGCGCCGTGGGCGGCCTCGCCGCGTTCGTGCTCGAGCGGACGGCGTACCGGCCGCTGCGACGGCGCAACGCCCCGAAGCTCGCCTACCTCATCTCCGCCATCGGCGCCTCGCTGTTCATGGTGAACATCGCGGGCAAGGAGTTCGGCCGGCTCTCGGTCAACATGCCGACCGTGTTCACCGACGGCACCGTGTTCAGCGTCTTCGGCGCCGACGTGAAGACCAAGCAGCTCGTGCTGGCCGGGGCGGCCGTCGTGCTGCTCGTGCTGCTCGACCGCCTCGTCAACGGCACCCGTCTCGGCCAGGGCATCCGCGCCGTCGCCCAGGACGCCGAGACGGCCAGCCTCATGGGCGTCGACATCAACCGCGTCATCACCCAGACCTTCGTCATCGGCGGAGTGCTCGGCGGGGCCGCGGGCTTCCTGTACGGGTCGGCCTTCGACGTGCAGAACACGATGGGCTTCATCCCGGGGGTCAAGGCCTTCACCGCCGCCGTCCTCGGCGGCATCGGCAACGTCCGGGGCGCCGTCCTCGGCGGCGTGCTGCTCGGCCTGGTGGAGAACTACGGCGTCGCCTGCGCCGACTCCGCCTACCGCGACGTCATCGCCTTCTCCATCCTCGTGCTCGTCCTGCTGGTCCGGCCGTCGGGCATCCTGGGCGAGCGCCTCGGGCGCAGCGCATGACCGCCCCCGCCGCCCGCCCCACCTGCGCTCCCGTGTCCTGGAGGTCCGCATGACCGCCGTCACCCCCGGAGCCGGACCGGGCACCCGCCCGTCGTTCGGCCGGTCCGAGGTCAACCGCCTGGTCGGCGGCGCCGCGCTGGGCCTGCTGGTCGCCGTCATCACCGGTCCCAGCGGCAACGGCGACCACCCGCTGCTGGGCTTCCGCGGCGCCCTGCTGCACGCCCGCGTCGTCCCCTACCTCCTGGCAGGGATCGTGCTCGGGGGGCTGTTCCTGCTGCGCGACCAGGGCCGGCTCTCGACCGGCGGCGTCGGGACGCAGCTGGCCACCGCGCGCGGGGCCGTCACGGCCTCGCCCTACGCCAAGTACGTCGCCTACGCCGTGGCCGCGCTGCTGGTCCTGGTGTACCCGGCGTTCCTGTCGCCGTTCTGGCAGGGCGTCGCCGTCGAGCAGATCGCGATCTACGTCCTGCTCGCGCTCGGGCTCAACATCGTGGTCGGCCTGGCCGGCCTGCTCGACCTCGGGTACATCGCCTTCTTCGCCATCGGCGCGTACACGAGCGCGTACTTCACGGGGTCGCTGCCGGTGAAGCCCCCGTTCGAGCTGAACGCCTTCTTCGTCATCCCGATCGCGATCCTGGTGTCGATGCTCGCCGGGGTCATCCTCGGCGGCCCGACCCTGCGGCTGCGCGGCGACTACCTGGCGATCGTCACCCTCGGCTTCGGGGAGATCGTCCGGATCCTCGCGGTCAACGGCGACAACATCGGCGGTCACAACATCACCGACGGTCCCCGCGGCGCGACGATCCCCTCGCTGCGCTTCCACGTCGGGCCGGTCGACTACACCTGGGGCCTGGACTCGCTGCCCTACTACTACCTGGTGCTCGGCTTCATCGTCGTCGTCGTCATCGGGTTCAAGCGGCTCGAGGACAGCCGGGTCGGGCGCTCCTGGACCGCCATCCGCGAGGACGAGGTCGCGGCTGCCGCGACCGGCGTCCCGACGGTCCGCTACAAGCTGCTCGCCTTCGCCATCGGCGCCTCGACGTCGGGCCTGTCCGGGGTGCTCTACGCCAGCAAGGTCGGCTTCTTCGCCCCCGACAACTTCCTGCTCGTCGCCTCGCGGCTGGTGCTGACCAGGGTCATCTTCG
>JAOPWW010000470.1 GCA_025965495.1 Frankiales bacterium | reverse complement strand
CGGCGGCTCGCTCGGCCTGGCGCTGGCCATCCAGCAGGTCGCCGACGACGCCGCCGCCGGCGTGCCGGTCGCCGTCGCGAACATGAGCCTCGGCGGGCCGTTCCGCTCGCGGGTCGAGACCGAGGCGCTGGCCTACGCGGCGCGCGTCGCGCCCCAGGTGCTGTTCGTGGCCGCCTCCGGCAACGACGGCGGGCGCCGCCCGTCGTTCCCCGCCGCGTTCCCCGGCGTCCTGTCTGTCGGGGCGTCCGAGCGCGGCGCCGACGGCCGCTACCACCGGGCGGCCTTCTCGACGACCGCCGACGTCGACGTCCTCGCCCCCGGCGTCGACGTGACCACCTACGACTACCTCCCGGGCCAGCAGGCCCCGGCGCTCGGCCGGGTCAGCGGGACGAGCGAGGCGACCCCCGCCGTCGCCGGGCTGGTCGCCGGGCTCGCGTCGGGCAGGGACGTGCGCGGGCAGCAGGCCGCGGCGCTGCTGAAGGCCTCGGCCGGCGCCGGTGCGGACGGCGGTCCCGGCGACGGCTCGGGCCGGGCCGACGCCCTGTCCGCGGCCGTCCTCGGCGACGGCAGCCGGGGGTACAGCACGGTGTTCGCCGACCTCGGCGCCCAGGTCGAGGCGGGCGCCGTCCGGTCGCTGGTGGTCCAGCGCTACGTCCCGGCGACGGCGACGGCGACCCCGGAGGCCGCCACCCTCACGGCCACCACCGGCGTGCTCGTCCCGGGCGCGGTCAGCAGCCGCGCGGTGGACGCGGGGACGCTGGTGTCCCAGCGCTGGACCTTCGGCTCGCCGGACGGCGCGGCCGGCCTCTGGCAGACCGCCGACGACGACGTCCCCTACTCCGGCCTGCCGCCTTCGCAGGGCGAGCACGGGCTGCCCGTCCGCTCGGGCGAGCGGCTGCGGTCCACCCTCGGCCAGGGCCGGGACGGCGCCTCCCTGGTGTCGTTCAGCGTCCAGCAGGGGCAGACCTTCACCGTCGTCGGGAGCGCCCCGGCCGACGGCGCGCCCCTCTACCTGTGGGCGCCCGCGCAGGACGGGGGGACGGCGTCGTCCTACGACGAGCCGGCCGAGCAGGTCGACCTCGCCGGCGGCAGCGCCTCCTACCGGGCACCCGTGACGGGGCGCTACGTCGTCGGGCACCTCGCCGGGGAGGGTCAGGCGGCGGGGACCTACGAGGTCGGGGTCGCCTACCCCGAGCCGGTCGGGCGGGTGTCGGCCGACGCCGTCAGCACGTCCGGGCGGGCCGACGGGCTGCCGCGCCTGAGCTGGGCCGGCGCCCAGCGCTACGACGTGCAGTGGATGGTCCGGCGCCGGACCTCCGACGGCTGGGTCAGCACGCCCTGGCGCACCTGGCTGCCCGGGACGGCCGCGACCTCCGCCGTCTTCGGCGCCGGCGGCAGCCCCACGGCGGTCGTGCCCGGCACCACCTACCACCTGCGGGTCGTCCCGTACGACGGCCTCGGCGGGGTGGGGGCGCCCTCGGCGTCGGTCGCGGTCGAGGTCCCCTTCGACGATCGGGCGACCGGCCTGCGGTACTCGCCGGGCTGGTCGTCCCTGGCCGGCGACGGCCGCTGGCGGGGCACCCTGCGCCGGTCCTCGGCCGCGGGCAGCAGCGTCACGGCCACCCTCGAGGCGTCGTCGCTGACCCTGGTGGCGGACCGCGGTCCGGCGTCGGGGCAGGCCGACGTCGTGCTCGACGGGGTGCGGGTGGCCCGCGTCGACCTCGGTGCGCCGGCGCTGCAGCGGCGGGCGGTCGTCTGGCGGTCCGGGCCGCTGCCCGGCGGGATCCGCGAGCACACCCTGCGCGTGGTCGTGCTCGGGACGCCCGGCCGGCCGCAGGTCACGCTCGACGGGCTCGCGGCCGAGCGCTGAGTCCGGCAGACTGGACGACCGTGCGTCCCCTCGTCCTCGCGTCCGCCTCGCCCGCCCGGCTGGGGCTGCTGCGCGCCGCCGGCCTGGAGCCCCGCGTCGTCGTGAGCGGGTTCGACGAGGACGCCGTGCACCGCGACGACCCGCTGGAGCTCGTCGAGGAGCTCGCCGCCGGGAAGGCCGCTGCCGTGGCGGCGGACGTCACCGACGGCGCGCTCGTCGTCGGGTGCGACTCCCTGCTGGTGCTCGACGGGCAGACGCTCGGCAAGCCGCACACCGCGCAGGAGGCGACCCGCCGCTGGCAGGCCATGCGCGGCCGCACCGGGACGCTCGCGACCGGGCACTGCGTCGTCGACACCGCTGCGGGCCGCACCGTCTCTGCCGTGGCGACCACGCAGGTCCGCTTCGGCACCCCGACCGACGACGAGCTGGCCGCCTACGTGGCCACCGGGGAGCCGCTGGGGGTCGCCGGCGCGTTCACCCTGGACGGCTTCTGCGCCCCGTTCGTCGACGGCATCGACGGCGACCCCGGGACGGTCATCGGCCTGTCGCTGCCCCTGCTGCGCCGGCTCCTGGCCGACCTCGACGTCTCGCTGGTGGACCTGTGGAGGCGACCGTGACCGCGCCCGGCCTGAAGCTGGGACCCATCGAGGTCGACCCGCCCGTGGTGCTGGCGCCCATGGCGGGCGTCACCAACATCGCCTTCAGGTCGCTGTGCCGCAGCTACGGCGCGGGCCTGTACGTCTCGGAGATGATCAGCGCCCGGGCGCTCGTCGAGGACAACGACAACACCCTCAAGAAGGCCGGGTTCGGGCCGGACGAGGACGTCCGCAGCATCCAGCTGTACGGCGTCGACCCGGAGTTCGTCGCGGGGGCGGTGCGCAAGGTCGTCGACGACCTCGGCGTCCACCACGTCGACCTCAACATGGGCTGCCCGTCGCCGAAGGTCACCCGCCACGGCGGGGGAGCGGCGCTGCCGGCCCGGCCGCGGCTGGTGGGCCGGATCGTGGAGGCCGCCGTCCGGGCCGCCGGTCCGGTCCCGGTCACGGTGAAGATGCGGGTGGGGGTGTCGCCCCGGCACGAGACCTTCCTCGAGGCGGCGTCGGCCGCGGTCGACGGCGGGGCGGCGGCGGTCGCCCTGCACGCCCGCACGGCCGAGCAGCTGTACTCCGGCACGGCTGACTGGAGCCGGATCGCGGAGCTCAAGGCGCACGTCACGAGCGTCCCGGTCCTCGGCAACGGCGACGTCTGGGCCGCCTCGGACGCGCTGCGGATGCTCGCCGAGACCGGGTGCGACGGCGTCGTCGTCGGGCGCGGCTGCCTGGGCAAGCCCTGGCTGTTCCGCGACCTGGCCGACGCCTTCGCCGGCCGTCCCCTCCAGGGCCCGGCCCGGCTCGGCGAGGTCGTCGAGGGGATGCGCCGCCACCTGCGGCTGCTGGTGGAGCAGTTCGGCGACGAGGGCCTGGCCTGCCGCGACTTCCGCAAGCACGTCGGCTGGTACCTCACCGGCTACCCGGCGGGCGGGGAGCGGCGTCGCCGGCTCGCGCTCGCCAGCACCCTCGCGGAGTACGACGCCCTGCTCGACGAGCTCGACCCTGGCGAGGAGCTCGGTGCGGGCCTCGAGGCGGCGCCGCGCGGCCACACCCACGGGCCCAAGGAGGTGACGGTGCCGTACGGCTGGCTGTCGCCGGCGTCGCTGGCGTCCGACGCCGCCCCCGGCCGGGAGGCCGACGCCTGGACCAGCGGCGGCTGAGCGGAATCAGCCGGGGCACGGCAGCGCTGACCGTGGTGTGACCCTGCCTCTGTCAGTCCTGGACTTCGTCGGCATCGAGCACGGCGAGTCGCCGTCGGAGGCGATCCGCGGCGCCGTGGGGATCGCCCAGGCCGTGGAGGCGTCCGGCTTCCGCCGCTACTGGGTCTCCGAGCACCACAACATGCGCTCGCTGGCCTGCTCGGCGCCCGAGCTGCTCACCGCCCACATCGCCGTCCAGACGTCGACCATCCGGGTCGGAGCAGCCGGGATCATGCTGCCGAACCACGCCGCGTTCAAGGTCGCTGAGACCTTCCGCACCCTCGTCGCGATGCACCCGGGCCGGATCGACCTCGCGCTGGGCCGCGCGCCGGGCACCGACCCGCTGACCGCCCACGTGCTGCGGCGCGGCCTGCAGGTCGACCCCGCGGAAGGCTTCCCCCAGCAGGTCGCCGAGCTGCTCGCCTTCCTCGGCGACGGCTTCCCCGAGGGGCTCCCGTACTCGCCGCTCGTCGCGGCGCCGGTGGTCGAGGAGCGGCCGGAGCTGTTCGTGCTGGGCAGCAGCCCGTACGGCCCGCAGTTCGCGGCGGTGAACGGACTGCGCGCCGTGTTCGCCCACCACATGAGCCCCGAGCTCGCCGTGCCCGCGTTGCGGGCCTACCGCGAGCAGTTCACCCCGCGCACCCCGACGGACGAGCCGTTCACGGCGAGGTCGGTGCTGACCTTCGCCAGCGAGGACGTCGACGCGCAGCGCGAGTTCGTCGCCGGCTGGACCCTCACCATG
>JAOPWW010000446.1 GCA_025965495.1 Frankiales bacterium | reverse complement strand
CTGCCGGCGCGCGCCGCGCGGGAGCTGGCGGACGCCGTCGCGGCGTGCCTGGACAACGTGCGGCGGCACGCCGGCGGCCGGGCCTGGGTGCTGGTCGAGGACGAGGGCGACGCCGTGCTGGTCACGGTCCGCGACGACGGCCCGGGGATCGCCCCGGGCCGGCTCGAGGAGGCGGCCGCCGAGGGCCGCATGGGCGTGGCACGCTCGGTCCGCGGCCGGGTCGAGGACCTCGGCGGCAGCGTGCTGGTGACGAGCACGCCGGGGCAGGGGACGGAGGTCGAGCTGCGTGTCCCTCGAACGCTCCAGCACGGCTGAGGCGCCGCTCCGCGTCGTCGTCGCCGACGACCACCCGATCTGGCGCGACGCCGTCGAGCGCGACCTGACCGCCGCTGGGCTGTCCGTCGTCGGGACGGCGGGCGACGGCGCCAAGGCCGTCCGGGTCTGCGCGGCGGTCCGGCCCGACGTGCTCGTGTGCGACCTGCAGATGCCGGGCCTGACGGGCGTCGAGGTGGCGCGCGCGGTCGCGCCGGAGGTCCGGGTGCTGGTGCTGTCGGCGTCGGGGGAGCAGGCCGACGTGCTCGAGGCGGTCAAGGCCGGCGCCACGGGCTACCTGGTGAAGTCCGCCAGCACGGCCGAGCTCGTCGACGCCGTCCGGCGCACCGCGGCCGGCGAGAGCGTGCTGTCGCCCGGGCTCGCCGGGCTGCTGCTGGGGGAGTTCCGCCGCACCGCGGACGACGACGGCGCCCCGCAGCTGACGGCGCGCGAGACGGAGGTGCTGCGCCTGGTCGCGAAGGGCCTCACCGCCCGGCAGGCCGCCGAGCGGCTCGGGCTGTCGCACCGGACGGTCGAGAACCACGTGCAGAACACCCTGGGCAAGCTGCAGCTGCACAACCGCGCGCAGCTGGTCCGCTACGCGGTCGAGCGGGGGCTCGCAGGAGGGGACTGAGCGGGGGCTCGCAGGAGGGGACTGAGCGGGGGCTCGGGGACGGATCGCCGCGGGGGGTCGCGCGCGGGGCCGGTCGGGGGCACACTCCGGAGGTGAGACGCCCCCTCCTCGCCCTGGCCCTGACCGCCCTCGCCGCCCTGACCGCCTGCGGGTCCGGCGGCTCCGAGCCGGCTGCCGCGCCCGCTCCTGCTGCGCCGCTGGGCAGCGACTCCGCCGTGACGGCGTCCGCTCCGGCGGCGGCGTACTCCTGGAACGTCTTCCACGGCGACCGCGCGCACTCCGGCTACGACGCGACGATGCCGACGGTGCGCGGACCGCTGCACGTCGCGTGGCGCAGCACCCTGGACGGTGCGGTCTACGGCTCGCCGATCGTCGTCGGCGGCCGGGTCGTCGCCGCCACCGAGAACGACACGGTCTACGCCCTCGGGACCGGCGGCCGGGTGCTGTGGCGGACCCACCTCGCGACGCCGGTCCGCCGGGCGGACCTGCCCTGCGGCAACATCGACCCCCTCGGGATCACCGGGACCCCGGCGTACGACGCCGCGACCGGCCTGGTGTTCGTCGTCACGGAGACCGGCTCGCCGGTGCGGCACGACCTCGTGGCCCTCGACGTCAAGACCGGCGCGAAGCGCTGGAGCCGCACGATCGACCGGGACGCCTCCACCGCCTACGCCCACCAGCAGCGGTCGGCGCTGGCCGTGTCCGGCGGCCGGGTCTACGTGGCGCTGGGCGGGCTGGCCGGCGACTGTGGGCCCTACCGCGGCTACGTCACCTCCAGCGCGACCTCGGGCACGGGCGCGCTCGCGACCTGGGTGGTCCCGACCGGCCGCGAGGGCGGCATCTGGGCCACCGGCAACCTCCCGGTCGACGCCTCCGGCCGGGTCTACGCCGCCGTCGGCAACGGCGAGTCCACCAGCGGCGGCTACGACGGCTCCGACTCCGTGACCCAGCTGTCGCCCGCCCTGGCCCGGACGTCGTTCTTCGCGCCCAAGACCTGGGCCGACGACAACGCCAAGGACCTCGACCTCGGCGGCACCGGGCCGGCCCTGCTCGGCGGCTCCGTGGTGCAGGTCGGCAAGAGCGGCCGCGGCTACCTGCTGTCGCAGAGCGACCTCGGCGGGATCGGTGGGGAGAAGGCCTCGCTGCAGGTGTGCGACGGCGGCGCCTTCGGTGGTACGGCCGCGCGCGGCCAGCGGGTCTACGTCGCGTGCTCCGACGGCGTGAAGGCGGTCCGCGTCGGTGCCTCGTCGCTGTCGGTCGACTGGGTCGCGCCGTCGTCGGTCTACGGCTCTCCCGTGCTCGGCGGCGGGCGGGTGTGGGCGCTGGCCCCGGCCGACGGTCAGCTCCACGAGCTCGACCCGGCCTCCGGGAGGTCCGTCGGCCACATCGCGGTCGGCGCCGTGACCCGGTTCGCGACGCCCGCGCTGTTCACCGGGCGCGTGCTCGTGCCCACCAAGACCGGCGTCGTGGAGGTCGTGAACGGCTAGGGCTCCCAGCCCTTCGCCCGCTCGACGGCGCGCAGCCAGCGGTCGTGGCTGCCGTCGTCCCGCACGCCGCGGGTGGGGTCGAACCGGGCCTCCAAGCGCCAGGTGTCCGCGAGCTCGTCGCAGGAGCTCCAGACGCCGGTGCCGAGGCCGGCGAGGAACGCCGCGCCCAGCGCGGTCGTCTCGAGGACCTCCGGGCGCTGCACGGGGACGCCGAGCTGGTCGGCCTGGGTCTGGCACAGCAGGCCGTTGGCGGAGGCGCCGCCGTCGACCTGCAGCACCGGCACCTCGACGCCGGCCTCGCTGGTCATCGCGTCGACGACGTCCCGCACCTCGAAGGCGATCGCGTCCAGGGTCGCGCGGGCCAGGTGGGCCCGGGTCGTGCCGCGGGTGATGCCGAGGACGGTCCCGCGGGCCCCGGGGTCCCAGTGGGGGGCGCCGAGGCCGGTGAGGGCCGGGACGAGGACGACGCCGCCGCTGTCGGGGACCTGGCGGGCGAGCGCCTCGACCTCCTGCGCCGACCCGATGACCTGCAGGCCGTCGCGGAGCCACTGCACGGCGGCGCCGGTGACGAAGACCGCGCCCTCCAGGGCGTACTCGGCCCGGCCGTCCGGGTGCATCCACGCCACGCTGGTGAGCAGCCGCTCGGACAGGACGGGCGTGTCGCCGGTGTTGACCAGGACGAAGGAGCCGGTGCCGTAGGTGCACTTGCTGCGGCCCGGCGCGTAGCAGCCCTGCCCGAACAGGGCCGCCTGCTGGTCGCCCGCGATGCCGCTGATCGGCAGGTCGAGGCCGAGGAACGCGGCCGGGTCGGTGCGGCCGAAGTCGCCGTAGGACGGCAGGACCTCGGGCAGGGCGGCGCGGGGGACGCCGAACAGGTCGCAGAGCTCGTCGCTCCAGTCCAGGGCGTGCAGGTCGTAGAGCAGGGTGCGGCAGGCGTTGCTCGGCTCGGTGACGTGCCGGGCGCCCGAGGTCAGGCGCGCGACGAGGTAGGAGTCGACCGTGCCGACGGCGGTCACGCCCTGCTGCACGCCGTGCCACGAGCGGGGGTCGTGCTCGGCCAGCCAGGCGAGCTTCGTTGCCGTGAAGTACGGGTCCAGCCGCAACCCGGTCAGCTCCGCGACCCGGGACTCGTGGCCGGCGTCCCGGAGCCGGTCGCAGACGGCGGTGCTGCGCCGGTCCTGCCACACGACGGCCCGGCGGGGCGCGGCCAGGGTGCGGCGGTCCCACAGGACGGCGGTCTCGCGCTGGTTGGTGATCCCGACGCACGACACCGTCTGGCCGTCCAGGGCGGTCCGGCAGCTGGCCAGGACCGCCTGCCAGACCTCCTCCGGCTCGTGCTCCACCCACCCGGGCTGCGGGAAGTGCTGGGGGAACTCCTGGTAGCCGCGGGACAGGACGCGCCCGTCCTCGGCGACGACCAGGGCGGTGACGCCGGTGGTGCCGGCGTCGATCGCGAGGACGCTCACGCCGCGTGCCCTCCGTCCTGCGCCGGGGTCCGTCCGGCGCGGGGCCCTGCAGGACGCACGGGGGTCCTCACGACGCCTGGCGCAGGGCGGCCAGCACGACCGGGTCGATGCTCCCGGGGACGTGCCGCTCCTCGTAGTTCTCCCAGCCCATCCAGGCGAACAGGACCGCGTCGAGGTCCTCCCCGGTCCGGCCGAGCGCGGCCAGCAGCCCCCGGACCTCCTCGCCGGTCTCGCCGGACAGGGGCAGCAGCGTGTCGGGGTCGGCGGTGCCGAAGTAGAGGTCGTGCAGGCCGAGCAGCCGGGTGAGCTCGGCGACCGGCGTGGGGGAGTCGTCCACCCGCAGGTCGACCAGGACGTCGCTGCCGCCCTCGTAGCCGCCCCCCGGGGAGACGACGTACAGGGCCGCGCTCTGCCGGCCGCGCCGGTCGCCGCCCGCGTCGTCGCCGGCGCGCAGGGCGGTGAGCAGGCGCACGGAGAGCGGGCCCTGGGTCGCGAGGAAGGTCTTCTCCATCGCGTCCACCACCTCGGGACCGGCCAGGCAGTTGCCCTGGGCGGCGTAGCCCGGGCCGCAGCTGCCGCCGGCCCAGTCGATGCAGGTCGTGCCGGTGAAGGTGCCGGACCGGCCCTCGGCGTCGACGATGCCGAGCTGCCGCGACTCCCGCTGCTCGTCCGCCGCCGTCAGCCGCGCCACGGACTCGGGCGCGGGGACGCCGTCGGCCAGGAGGGCGAAGCCGTCGGGGACGTAGCGCAGGTTGACGAACGACTGGCTGGCGATCGCCCCGACGCCGGCGGTCGCGGCGGGCACGAAGGCGCCGACGGCGAGGAACTTGCTGGCCACGGCGACACCGAGCTGGTCGCCGTCGCGGGCGACGATCGAGAAGGTCATGCGGGGAACCTAGGGCGTGTCGGTCGACCGGCGGTCGCGGCGCTCCTCGAACTGCGTGGGCTGCACCGAGCGGCTGCCGGGCGCACCGCGGGGAGTCGGACTCGGCACACTGGTCCGCGTGCGTCACTTCTACGACTGCGAGTTCGGCGTCACCGCCCCGGAGGTGACGCTGGTGTCGATCGGTGTCGTCGCCGAGGACGGCCGGACCTTCTACGCCGTGCTCGACGACTGGGACCCGCTCGCCGTGCACCCGTGGGTGCGGGAGAACGTCCTGCCGCAGCTGCCCCCGGCGTCGACCTGGCGCTCCCGCGCGAGCGTGCGGGAGGAGCTGCTGGAGTTCCTCGGGGACGACCCGGTGCTGTGGGCCTGGTTCGGGGCCTACGACCACGTCGCGCTGTGCCAGCTCTGGGGCCAGATGCCGTCGCTGCCGCGGGTGCTCCCCCGGATCACCCTCGACGTCCGGCAGCTGTGGGAGTCGCTGGGCCGCCCGCCCCTGCCGAAGCAGGAGAGCGGCCTGCACGACGCCCTCGAGGACGCGCGCCACGTGAAGGTCCGGTTCGAGGCGATGGCCGAGAGGGCGTACCGCCTGGGCCTGACGGTGTGACCGTGTGACGGTCGAGGACGACGTCCGGGCGGACGCCGCGGAGCACGGCTTCGCGCTGGACCCCGCGCAGGAGACGGCTCTGCCGCTGCTGGTCCGCGGGGTGCGGGGAGGTCGGCGCGGGGTGTACCTGCACGGGCCGCCCGGGCGCGGCAAGACCTGGCTGGTCGACGCGGTCCTGCGCGCCGTCCAGCCGGACGGCGTCCTGAGGGTCCACGCCCACGACCTGTCCGCGCGGCTGCAGGCCGCGACCGGCCGCTCCTACGCGTCCGGGGCGACGGCCGGCTCCTGGTCCAGGGCCGTCGGGGAGGTGCTCGCCGGGGTGCGCCTGCTGGTGCTGGACGAGCTCGCGCTGCACGACAGCGACGACGTCTGGATGGCCGAGCGGGTCCTCGGGGACGTGCCCTCCTTCGTGATCACCTCCAACCACGCGGTCGCCGACCTGCACCGCGACCCGCGGCACGCCCACCACGCCGACCGCCTGCGCGAGCTCCTCGCGACCCGGGCCGACGTCGTCGCGTGCGACGGCGGGGTCGACCACCGGGCCGGCGCGGCGGCGGCGGATCGGCCCCGGTTCAGCTCCGGCGGCTTCCTCGGGCCGGGGGAGCGGCTGGACCTGGTGCGGCCGCCGGCGTCCGGTCCGCTGGTGGTGGGCGGGCGGGAGCTGCCGGTGCTGGGCGCCTCCGAGGACGCCGTGTGGGTCGGCTTCCGCGACCTGTGCGAGCGGCCGACGTCGGCGGCGGACTACGCCGAGCTCGCCGCCCGCCCGACCTGGGTCGTGGTCGGCGTCCCGGTGCTGACCGCCTGCCACCCGGACGTGCAGGCCCGCTTCCTGGCCCTGGTCGACGTCGCCCACGACCGCGACGT
>JAOPWW010000442.1 GCA_025965495.1 Frankiales bacterium | reverse complement strand
GAGGCTGCGACCGCGCCCCAGCCGGCGGCGGTGCGGGCCCGCGAGCCCGCCGCGAGGGTGCCCGGCCGCAGCAGACCGGTCCGGGAGCCCCAGGCCGCGACCAGGGCGACGAGCAGGACGACGAAGGCGTACTCCTCGACGGGGACGGACCCGAGGACGGCGAGCACCCGGTCCGGACCGTAGGACCAGACGCCGGTGCGGACCAGGTGCTCGTCCCACGGCGCGGTCCACGCCACGGCGACGGCGGCCAGGAGCAGGGACGCGCGGACGACGACGGGTCCGGGCCGTCGTCCGCGCAGCAGGAGGGCCGTCGGCAGCGCCACGGCGAGCAGGTCGAACAGCCAGTAGTCCACGGGAGCTCCGAGGTCGGCCGTGCGGAGGGTGGTGCAGGGGCCAGCGCGTGGGTGGTGCGGGCCGGGGGCGGAGGTCCGCCCCCGGCCGGGGCGAGCTAGACGCGGGCGGCGCGGCTGCCGGTGCCGGGCTCGGCGGCGACGTCGTCGTGGCTGTCGAGCGCCGCGAACGTCGGGTCGTCGTACTGGCTCTTCAGGCGGGCGATCTTGAAGATGACCAGGCCGAAGGCCGCCTTCGCGAAGATGTCGGCGAAGGTGTAGCCAGCCTGCTTGAGCACGAAGGCGTTGCTGCCGTCGAAGCCGAGGACCGGGAACAGGTAGGCGATCGGGTAGACGCCCCACAGGCCGATCAGCATCAGGCGCAGCTTGCTGATCGTGCCCTTGACGTCCTGCGGCTGGCGCTCGATGGAGGCGGTGAGCTCCACGAACAGCACGTACAGGATGTACAGGAACGGGATCGTCGACAGGGTGCCCCAGAGCAGGCGCGTGCCGGTGTCGGCGCTGATCTCGCCCGGGTAGCCGAGGGCGATCATGAGGGCGGACGCCGGGACGAGCTTGGCGAGCAGGCTCTTCTGCACCGACGCCGCGAGGGCGAGGACGGCGACCGTCTCGACCAGCAGCAGCGGCACCGTGAGCAGCCAGTCGACGTACCGGTAGCCCTCGTTGAAGACGATGTTGGTGAGCTTGTAGACGCCCTGACCGCCCTGGGCGTCGGTCTGGTACGACTCCTTGAAGTTCGTGAAGATGCGGACGTAGTGGTAGGTGGCGATGAAGACGACCATCGCCGACACCACGACGGCGTTGCGGTAGCGCGGGAGTACTCGGCGCTGAGAGAGGACCAGGTAGAGGCCGGTGAACCCGAGGCTGGCGATGGCCAGCGAGAGCAGGTTGTAGACCGTCTCGTACTGGGTGGAAGAGAGTTCGAGGACCTGCGAACCGTCCACTGCGTTGTCTCCACGGGGGCGTGCGCCGACGACGACGGCGGCGCGGGCGAGACGGGCGACCCGGTCGGGGCGTCCCGGTCCCGGAGCGGCGTGGCCACTGCCCGAGGCTCCGGGCGAGCGGTCCCCGACGGGGCAAGGAGACTGTGGCTCCGTCGCTCCGTTTCCGCAACTCGAACCATGTGTGACGCGCTTTGTCAGGTCATAGCCGCCGCGCCGAGGAGCCCCAGGCCGCCGAGTGCCAGCAGGCTGCCGACCAGGGGCAGCACCAGCGCGGTGACGGTCTGCGCGAGCCCGACCCGCTCGACCCCGTGCCGCGGGTCGGCAGGGTCGACCAGCAGCGGGACCTGCTGCCCGAGCCGCAGCTGCTCCTGCTGGTTGCGCCGGGACCGGTGCACGGCCGGGCGGCCGTCCGGCAGCGGGTAGGTCACGTCCGCGTACGGCTGCAGGAACCCCGGCGCGCGGGTCACGACGCCGGTCACCTGCACCCACGCGCGCCGGCGCGCCGCCGTCCGCCGGGTCGCCCGCAGGCCGACTGTGAGCATCGCCGCCCCGACCAGCAGGGCGCCGAGCCCGAGGCCGAGGAACAGGGGACCGAGCTCCCCCACGGTCAGCCGACGGTGAGGAAGGCCAGCACGTCCTGCCGGGTCAGGACCCCGACGGGACGGCCGTCGGACACGACGACGGCGGCGTCCGCCTTCTCCAGCGCCACCATCGCGGCCTGCACCGACTCCCCCGCACCGACCATCGGCAGCGGCGCCCCCATGTGGTCGGCCAGCCGGTCGTGCAGCTGGGCGCGGCCGCTGAACAGGGCGTCGAGCAGGTCGCGGTCGTGGACGGCCCCGACGATCTCGGCGGTCATCACCGGCGGCTCGGCCCGCACGACCGGCATCTGCGAGACGCCGTACTCGCGCAGGATGTCGATGGCCTCGCGGACCGTCTCGGTCGGGTGGGTGTGGACGAACTCCGGGAGAGGACCCGTGTCGCCCTTGCGGGCCAGGACGTCTCCGACGGTCTGGCCGCCCTCGGCCTGCAGGAAGCCGTAGTCGGCCATCCACTCGTCGTTGAAGATCTTGGACAGGTAGCCCTTGCCGCTGTCCGGCAGCAGCACGACGACGACGTCGTCCGGCCCCGCCTCGGCCGCGACCTGCAGCGCCGCGACGACGGCCATGCCGCACGAGCCGCCGACGAGCAGGCCCTCGGTGCGGGCGAGCCGCCGGGTCATGGCGAACGAGTCGCGGTCGCTGACGGCGATGACGCGGTCCGGGATGCTCGCGTCGTAGGTGCTCGGCCAGAAGTCCTCGCCGACGCCCTCGACGAGGTAGGGCCGGCCGTCGCCGCCGGAGTAGACCGACCCGACCGGGTCCGCCCCGACGACCTGGACCGTGCCGCCGCTGACCTCCTTGAGGTAGCGCCCGACGCCGCCGATCGTGCCGCCGGTGCCCATGCCGGCCACGAAGTGCGTGACCCGGCCGTCGGTCTGGGCCCAGACCTCGGGACCCGTCGTCGCGTAGTGGGCCGCCGGGTTGGCCGGGTTGGAGTACTGGTCGGGCTTCCAGGCGCCGGGGATCTCCTTCGCCAGCCGATCGCTCACGGAGTAGTAGGAGCGGGGGTCCTCCGGGTCGACCGCCGTCGGGCAGACCTCGACCCGCGCGCCGTACGCCCGCAGCACGTCGATCTTGTCGCGGGCCACCTTGTCCGGGCAGACGAAGACGCAGGAGTAGCCGCGCCGCTGCGCCGCGATGGCCAGGCCCACACCGGTGTTGCCCGACGTCGGCTCGACGATCGTCCCGCCGGGCTGCAGCGCGCCGGAGGCCTCGGCGGCCTCGATCATCGCCAGCGCGATCCGGTCCTTCACGGACCCGCCCGGGTTGAAGTACTCGACCTTCGCCAGCACCTGCGCGGGCAGACCGGCGCCGACCGTGCCGAGCCGGACGAGGGGGGTGTTGCCGACCAGCTCGATGACGCTGTCGTGGACCTGCACGGGTGGCCTTCCTGGTGCCGGGCGCCGCGGGACCCGCGTCCACAGGCCGCCCGCCCGGGAGCCTACGGGGGCGCGGCTAGGGTCCGGGGAGGTACCGGACGAGCGCGCGAGGGGGGTCAGACGTGGCAGCGGTGCAGGTGGGGGACGGGGTCTGGCGGATCCCCACGGCCCCCGCCGACCTCGTCAACAGCTTCCTGCTCGAGGGCGACGACGGCACGCTCGTGCTCGTCGACGCCGGGACCCGCAGCGCCCCGAAGGCCCTGCTCGCCGCCCTGGCGGGCCTCGGCAGGCAGCCCGGGGACGTCACCCACCTGCTGCTGACGCACGCGCACAACGACCACGCCGGCGGCGCCAGGGCCGTGGTCGACGCGACCGGCGGCGCCGTCGCCGCGCACGAGCGCGAGGCCGTGTACCTCCGCGAGGGCCGCATGCCCGCCGTCGACCCGTCCACGTTCGGCGGCCGCCTCATGGCCCGCCTGCCCGGCCGGCTCAAGGGCTTCGCCCCGGTCGGCGTCGACACCGAGTTCACCGACGGCGACGTCCTGCCGGTCGCGGACGGTGTCCGGGTCGTGCACACCCCGGGCCACACGCCCGGCCACTGCTCGTTCCTGCACCCCTCCAGCGGGGTCCTCGTCACGGGCGACGCCGTGTTCAACGTGCGCGGGCTGCGCTACTCGCTCAAGAACAGCTGCACCGACGTGCGCACCTCCCGGACGTCGGCGGCCCGGCTCGGCGAGCTCGACTTCGCCGTCGCCGGCTTCACGCACGGCCCGCACGTCTCCTCCGGGGCTCAGGCCGCCGTGCGGGCGTTCCTCGCCGGGCGGCCGTCGTAGTGGGCGGTCCGCTCGTCACCGTCCGCGGCCACGACGTCCCCCGGCCGGGCCGCCGGGCCGCCGCCGCTGCGCGCGGCGCTGGGA
>JAOPWW010000435.1 GCA_025965495.1 Frankiales bacterium | reverse complement strand
AGAAGCTCGGCTGCGACGACGTCCTGCACGCCGTCGTCTCCAGCGGCGACGTCGAGAACGCCAAGCCCGCCCCGGACATCGTGCAGGCGGCCCTGGAGGCGGCGGAGTGCGCGCCCGAGGACGCCGTCATGGTCGGCGACACGGTCTACGACGTCCGGGCGGCGGCCGCCGCGGGGGTCGCCTGCATCGGCGTGCTGGCCGGCGGCATCGGCGAGCAGGAGCTGCGCGAGGCGGGCGCCGTCGCGGTCTACGGCAACATCGCCGAACTGCTCGAGGGCCTCGACGACAGCCCGGTCGGCACCAGCGCGGAGGGCTAGCCGTTCGACGCCCCCCCGCGGCAGACCTGTCCCTAGCGCTTCTGCATCGCGTCCAGGCAGACGGCCAGCGCGATCGCGAGCCGCGGGTCGAGCTGCGGCTCCTGCACCTCGAGCAGGTAGCGGTCGCGGATGCCCCAGCGGCGGGTGTGGGTCAGGGCGGGCCGGCCGTCGGGCAGGGTGCCGTCGAAGTGGAAGACCCACGGCACCGGGAGGTCGCCGGCGTAGGGGATCAGCCCCCAGAACCGGCGCAGCAGCGCTACCGCCAGGCTGCGCTCCTGCACCAGGACGACGGGGAGCCCGGGCTGCTCGACCTCCCAGGTCGAGCGGAACAGGCTCGCCCGTCCCTTCTTGCGGAGCACCCCGACGACGACGCCCGCGGGGTCGCTGACGGTCATGGCCGAGCGGACGTCGATCCGGCGGTCGGCCTTGATGGTGAGCACCGGCGTCGTCGCGCTCTCGTCGCGGTAGAGCGTGAAGGACTCCTTGAACGCCAGCCGCTTCTGCTTCGCGAAGGCGATCAGCGCGCCGGGCTCGCCGCCGGCGTCGAGGCTGATCCGGTAGGTGTTCTGGAACGGCGTGATCTTCTGCCGCACGTGGTAGCGCTGGGGCTGCGCGGCGACGACGGGATCGGAGGCGGCGGTCATGTCCGGACCGTCCCACACGATCAGGACAGCAGGGGCGAGAACAGGTCGCCGTGCTCGCCGACCCGCTCCAGGACGTCGTCGGAGGTGAAGACGAGGTCCTCGGGGGCGGTGCAGGCCGCGACCTCGTCCCAGGTGACCGGCGTCGACACGGTGGGCCGCTCGCGGGCGCGCAGGCTGTAGACGCAGACGGTGGTCTTGGCGGCGCTGTTCTGCGACCAGTCCACGAGGACCTTGCCGCCGCGGATCGCCCGGGTCATCCGGGACAGCACCAGGTCGGGGTGGCTCGCCTCGAAGCGCTGCGCCAGGCCCTTGGCGTAGTCGCTGGTCTGGGCGCTGGTGAGGCCGTCGACGCGGGCGTAGAGCTGCATCCCCTTGCTGCCGCTGGTCTTGGCGAGCGGCACCAGCCCGTCGGCCTCCAGCACGGGCCTGAGCAGCAGGGCGACCTCGCAGCACTCCACGACGGTGGCGGGCGGCCCGGGGTCGAGGTCCAGGACGAGGAGGTCGGCGGTCCCCGCACCGACCTTCCACTGGTGCACGTGCAGCTCCAGGGCCGCGAGGTTCGCCGTCCAGACCAGTCCGGCCAGGTCCTCGACGACGGTGTAGTCGATCGTCTCGCGCCCCTTGCTCGACCCGGGGGAGGGCAGGGTCGCCGTCCGGACCCACTCGGGCGTCCCCCGCGGGGCGTTCTTCTCGAAGAAGACCTGCCCCTCGACGCCGTCGGGGTAGCGCTTGCGCGTCAGCGCCCGGTCGGCCAGGTGCGGCAGCAGCACGGGGGCGATCCGCGTGTAGTAGTCGAGCACCTGGCCCTTGGTGAACCCGACCTCCGGGTAGAGCACCTTGTCGAGGTTGGTGAGGGTCAGCTGCCTGCCCTCGACGTCCACCGTGACCTTCACGTGTCTCTCCGGATCTCGAGCGGGTCGACGTCGTCGCGCAGGCCCTTGTACGACGGGTGCCTGAGCCTGCCCTCCCGGGTCCAGCCGGCGAGCTCGACCTCGGCGACCAGGACCGGCTCGACCCAGACGGCGTGCCGGGCGTGCTCGCGCGGGACGTCGGGCAGCGGCGGCGTCGGGCGCTGCAGGGGGGCCAGCAGGTCGCCGAGGCGGCGCAGCTCGGCCTGGGAGAAGCCGGTGCCGACGTGGCCCGCGAAGACCAAGCC
Organism: Frankiales bacterium; assembly: GCA_025965495.1. GTDB lineage: Bacteria > Actinomycetota > Actinomycetes > Mycobacteriales > SCTD01 > RYN-122. The sequence continues at coordinate 902 of JAOPWW010000435.1, read as the reverse complement.
CGCGTAGCCCTGGACCCCGAGCAGCAGCGACCCGAGACGCCCGCTGCGCCCGCCCTCGCCCGGCTTCCACCCGACGACGACGGCGCTCTGCCGCTGCAGGTGCTTGGTCTTGACCCAGCAGTCGCTCCGGCGCCCCGGCTCGTACCGGCTGTCCTGCCTCTTGGCGACGACCCCCTCGAGGCCCTGCGCCAGCGTCGTCGCGAACACCGCCGCGCCGTCGCGCGCGAACGACGGCGACGTCTGCCAGGACGGCCCGGCCAGCGCCAGCGCCTCGAGCCGCTCCCGCCGGCCGCGGTAGGGCTCGTCCAGGAGCGGGACGGGATCGGCGACGACGTCGAACAGCACGACGTGGACGGGGACGGCGCGCACCAGGTCGGGGCGGGGGGACCGCACGTGCATCCGCTCCTGCAGGCGGCCGAAGTCGGAGCGTCCGGCCTCGTCGAACGCGACGACCTCGCCGTCGAGCAGGACCGGCCGGTCGACGGCGTCGGCCAGCGCCTGCAGCTCGGGGTAGCCGCCGGTGACGTCGTTGCCCGCGCGACTGGTCAGCCGGACCGCACCGTCCTCCACGGCGACCAGCACGCGGACGCCGTCCCACTTGACCTCGTAGGCCCAGGCGTCGTCGTCGGGCGGCAGGGGTCCCGCGGTCGCCAGCATCGGCGACAGGTCGCGGGGCAGGGGCACGGTGCACGTCTACCCCGCGGTGCACGTCTGCCCCCCGACGTCGTCACCCGCACGGGTGTGGAGGTGCCGCGGCGCCCCGGGCACCCTCGGCACGTGGACCGACGACGACGCACCGCACCGCCGCCCCTCGGGCTCGAGCGCCGCGGCGGCGACCGCCGGGGCGGGCAGACCGCCGTCCTCGCCCACCGGCGCGCCACCGACGTCCGCCTCGACGCGGC
>JAOPWW010000428.1 GCA_025965495.1 Frankiales bacterium | reverse complement strand
CCGCGGAGGCTCTCGTGGAGCGCCGTGCTGCGCTGGAACACGGGGTTGCTGGACTGGCGTGCCATCAGGGAGTGCTCCTCTGCGCGGCCCTCGGACGGGACCGTGCCCCCAGTACAACGCGTCGGCGGCTCCACGTGTGCCCGCCGGCCCCGGAACACAGCGGGTCCTCAGGTTGCCGGAGGTCGGCAGGAGCCGTACCCCCGGCGGGATTCGAACCCGCAACTCAAGATGTTTAAGATCTTCGCCGCTGCCAGTTGGGCTACGGGGGCGCCTCCTCCACGATAGAGCCGGCACGGCCGATGTTGCGCCCGCGGTAGGTGTCGGTCTGGGCATGGCAGTTCGGGCACAGCAGGCGCAGGTTGTGCAGCCGGTTGTCGTCGGCCACGCCGTTGACGTGGTCGAGCTCCAGCGGGATCGCGCTGCCGAGCCAGGTCACGGCGCCGCAGCGCGAGCAGACCGGCTCGAGCAGCCCGGCGCGCAGCAGGCGCTCCTTGAGCGCGGAGCTCTTGACCGGGCTGCCCCGCTGCAGGAGCTCCTCGAGCGGCCGTCCCCGGGGTGGCAGGTCCCGGCGACCGCGGCTCCACCCCTGCCCGAGGAAGTGGCCGGTCTCGACATCGTGCTGCACGAGCAGCCCGGTCATCCGCGCGATCCAACGGCCTTGGCACGGGAGGCCGAGCGCACGGCAGACCCCCGCGACACTCAGGCTGCGGGCAGCCGCTGCTCTCAGCTCCGCCGCAGTCGGGTCGGGCCGGACCGGCGCCTTCTGGAAGCGCGCGTCCGTCACCCCGATCCGCAGCAGGCGCCGCCGGTACAGCGCGTAGTTCCCGCCCCTGCCCACGAGGCCCACCGCCTCCAGCAGCTGCCGCAGGTTCGTCGCTGTCTCGGCGGCCTCGCGCAGCTGCTCGTCGCTGACCCGGCTCCGTCCCACCCCTGCAGCCTGCCGAGCACCTCCGACGTTCCCCGCCGGCCGTCCACAGCGTTGCCGGCCGTCCACAGCCCGGGCGCCCGTGCACAGGAGCCCTAGAGGCTGACGACCCGCGAGGTCGCCGCAGACACCCGTGCCGCGTCGAGCAGCCGGAGCACCGCCAGCGCCTCGCGCGGCTCCACCGGGACCGGCCCGAGACCGCGCAGCGCCCGCTCGAGCTCGGCGTAGAACAGCCGGTAGTCGCCGCGCTCGGACGCGACGGCGCGGACGTCGTCGTCGCCGCACGCCAGCAGGCCGTCGGGGGTCGGGGCGTCCCAGGCCGGGAGGCCGTCGCGCAGGGCGGCCTCCTGCAGGTCGAGGTCCTGCGCGACGTACGCCGCCCGGCTGCCGAGCAGCCGAAGGCGGGGCCCGAGGTGGGCCGCCGTCGCGGACAGCCAGTGCGTCGACCGCGCCCCGGACGCGTGGGTCAGCGCGAGCATGACGTCGTCCTCCACCTGGGCGCCCGCGCGCCGGACGTCGACCTCGGCGTAGACCTGCACGACCCGGCCGAGCAGGTGCGCGGCCACGTCGACCTGGTGGCTGCCGAGGTCGAGCAGCAGGCCGCCGCCGTCGTCGGGGTCGGGGCTCTCGCGCCACCCCTCCCGCGGCACGGGCCGCCAGCGCTCGAACCGGGTCTCGAGCCGGAGCGGCCGCCCGAGCGTCCCGTCGGCGAGCAGCCGGCAGGCGGTGCGGACGTCGGCGTCCCAGCGCCGGTTGTGGAACACCGTCAGCAGCACGCCTGCGGCCTCGGCGGCGCGGACCAGCCGCTCGCCCTCCTGCGCCGTCCGGCCCAGCGGCTTGTCGACGACGACGGGCAGGCCCGCCTCGACCAGCTGCAGCCCGAGCGGGACGTGGGTGCGGTTCGGGGTCGCGAGGACGACGACGTCGGCGTCGAGGCCGTCGAGCGAGGCGACGACGTCGACGCCCGGCACGTCCGCCCGGGACTGGACCGCCCGCTCCGGGGACGTCGTCACGACGGTCGTCAGGACGAGGCCCGGCACCGCCGTGAGGACGGGGGCGTGGAAGGCGCGGCCGGCCAGCCCGTACCCGACGAGGGCGACCCGCAGGTCGGGGCTCAGCGGCCCGAGAGCGACTTGCGGCGCGAGATCGCGTCGACGGAGGCCGCGATCAGCAGCACGAGGCCGGTGATGACCTCCTGGTGCTGCACGCCGAGGTTCGGCTTGAGGCCGATGCCGTTCGGGATCATGACGATGACCAGGGCGCCGAGGATCGCGTCGCGGGGCTTGCCGCGACCGCCGAACAGCGACGTCCCGCCGATGACGGCGGCGGCCACGGCGAACAGCAGGATGTTGCCGGCGCCGAGGTCGAGCTGCGCGCCACCGGTGTTGGAGGCCAGGAAGATGCCGCCGAGGGCCGCGAACCCGGAGTTGAGTGTGAAGGCCGTGACCTTGATCTGGCGGACGTCGATGCCGGCCCGGCGCGCCGCCTCCTCGTTGCCGCCGGTGGCGAACAGGTGCCGGCCCCAGGTGGTCTTGGTCAGCGCCAGCGTCGTGACGATCATCAGCGCGATCGGCACCGTGGCGGCGTAGGGCAGGCCCTTGATCTCCAGGAACGCGTTGGTGTTGCGGTTCCGGTTCGCCAGCACGGTCAGCACGATGCCGACGGCGGCGAGCAGCCCGGCCCGCACCAGGACCAGTTGCAGGGTGTCGGCGGCGAGGCCGGCCGCCGTCGCCCGGACGGACTTGAGGACGGTGAACAGCGCGTACCCGCCCACGACGACGAGCGTGAAGGCCCAGCTGGCCGCGGGCGACATGTTGTCGTGGGCCAGGCCGTACCAGAGCTCGTAGTCGTTGATGCCGATCGGCTGGCTCTTGAGGGCGAACAGCAGCACGCCCTGGAAGGCGAGGAACAGCGCCAGGGTCACGATGAAGCTCGGGATGCCGACGTCGGCGACGAGCCAGCCGACGAAGATCCCGACCGTGCACCCGATGGCGATGGCGAGCACGAGGGCGAGCAGCACCGAGTCGTCTGCGCCGGTCAGGGCGATGAGCAGCCCGACGGCGACGACGGCGGGGCCGGTGCGGCAGCGCAGGTACAGCCCGAGGGCGACCGCGACGACCATCGCGCCGATCAGGGACCAGTACAGCAACCCGGAGACGCCGCCGTGCAGGCCCTTGCTGAAGATCGCCTGAGCGGCGAAGCCGGCGCAGACGCCGCCGGTGGTGCCGGCCGACAGGTCGATCTCCCCGAGCAGGAGCACGAACACCAGGCCCAGCGCGATGATCGCGATGTAGGCGCCCTGGCCCGGCAGGTTCCCGATGTTGTTCGCCGACAGGAAGCGGTCGCTGACCTGGCTGAAGATCGCCGCCAGGACGACCAGGCCGAGGACCGAGGGCAGGGCGCCCGGGTCGCCGGAGCGCAGCCGGGTGACGTAGCCGCGGACGGCGTTGCCGACGGTGCGGCGCTCGACGTCGAGGGAGAAGTCGCCGGCGGGGCGGCCGGGGACGGCCTCGGGGCGCGTGGTCGTGGCAGTCATCAGATGCTCTCGTTCGCCGTGGCAGGGGCGAGCCCGATGTCGCCGCTGCGCCCGGCGGTGATGAGCTCGACGATCTGGGTCGTGCTGCTGTCCTTGGTCAGGACCTCCGCCGCGATGCGGCCGAGGTAGAGGGCCGCGACGCGGTCGGCGACCTCCATGACGTCGTTCATGTTGTGGGAGATGAGGATGACGCCGAGGCCCTGGTCGGCGAGGCGCCGGACGAGGTCGAGCACCTGGCGGGTCTGCGCGACACCGAGGGCCGCCGTCGGCTCGTCGAGCACGACGACGCGGCTGTTCCAGAGCACAGCCTTGGCGATCGCGACCGTCTGCCGCTGCCCGCCGGACAGGCTCGACACCTGCTGGCGCACCGAGGACACGGTCCGGACCGACAGGCTGGTGAGGGTCTCGCGAGCCTTCCGCTCCATCTCGCCGTCGCGCAGGAAGCCGAAGCGGCGGATCTCCCGGCCGAGGAACATGTTCTGGGTGATGTCGAGGTTGTCGGCCAGGGCGAGGTCCTGGTAGACGAACTCGATGCCGAGGGCGCTGGCCGCGCGCGGGTCGGCGATGGTGACCGGCTTGCCCTCGAAGGTGATGGTGCCCGTGTCGACGCTGTTGATGCCGGCGAAGCACTTGACGAGGGTGGACTTGCCGGCGCCGTTGTCGCCGACGAGGGCGGTCACCTGCCCCGCGTACGCGTCGAAGTCCACGTCCTGGAGCACGTGCACGGCGCCGAAGCTCTTGTTCACCCCCCGCAGGGACAGCAGGGCTGGTACGTCGGCGGTCGGTGCGCTCATGCGGACCTCTCCAGGGCGAGGGGGTGGTGCAGGTGGACGAGGGGCGCGGACGGCCGGGTGCGGGGCACCCGGCCGCCCACGGTCCTCTAGGAGATGCCGGCCTCGGTGCAGGCAGCGGCGTACTCGGCGGTGCAGATGTCGGCGGCCTTCTGGAAGCCGTCGTCGATCACGGCCTTCACGTCGGCCTTGAAGATCGCCTCCGGCTCCTCCAGGACGGACGGGACGTCGGTGTTGAGCACGGTGTCCTTGACCTTGCCGCTGGCCAGGTCGGAAGCGTCCTCGCCCTTGATCAGGGCGATGGCGAGCTCGGCGGCCGCGTCGGCCTCCTTCTTGATGGCCTTGTAGACGGTCATGCACTGGTC
>JAOPWW010000223.1 GCA_025965495.1 Frankiales bacterium | reverse complement strand
TCGACAAGATCACGAAGTACCTGCGCGGCCACGTCGGCCGGCAGGGCGTCAAGCAGGTGCCCGACCAGGTCGACCCGCTGGCCTGGGTCTACGACATCGGCGAGAACAGCGACTGCTCCCTGGACGCCCGCCTGTCGGACAACGTGCGCGACCTCGTGACCACCTTCCGCGACCTCCCGACGGCGAAGGCCTCGTTCGCGACCAAGCACGTCAACCGCGACCTGCTGTCCTACGACCCCCAGGGGCGGACGCGCATCCGGTTCAGCCTGATGCCGCAGACGGACGCGAAGCTCCTGGACCTGCGCACGAGCAGCATCGCGGAGCGCCTCGCCGTCGTCGACGACTTCGTGGCGGCCGGCTACGAGGTGCACGTGAACCTCTCGCCCGTCGTCGTGCGGGACGGCTGGCTGCAGGACTGGGCGCAGCTGCTCGACGACCTCGCGGAGGCCACCGGCCCGGCGTTCAAGGCGCAGGCCGCCGCCGAGGTCATCTTCCTGACGCACAACGAGCAGCTGCACGAGGTCAACCTCGGCTGGCACCCCCAGGCCGAGGAGGTCCTGTGGCGACCCGAGCTGCAGCAGGCCAAGCGGTCGCAGACCGGGGGCTGGAACGTCCGCTACCGGACCGGCTTCAAGGGCGAGCAGGTCCGGGCGCTCACCGACCTCGTCGCCGAGCGGACCCCCTGGCTGCGGGTCCGGTACGCCTTCTAGCCGACGGCCGGCTGCACCGAGAGCCCGGGGGCCCGGCCGCGCTTGGCGGAGTACATGGCGACGTCGGCGTCGTCGAGGACCGTGTCGGGCTCGCTGCCCGCGGTGACGAGCACGGCGCCGAGGCTCACCGACAGCGCGACGTCGCGGCCGTCCAGGGCGAAGGGGCGTCCGACGGAGGCGTGGAGGCGCTCGGCCACCTCGGCCAGCGCCTGCTCGTCCTCGACGCCGGCCAGCAGTGCCACGAACTCGTCGCCCGCCCACCGGGCCAGCAGGTCGTGGGGGCGCAGCCCGTCACGCAGCCGGGCGGCGACCTCGCGCAGCGCGGCGTCACCGGCCTGGTGGCCGTTCTCGTCGTTGACGGCCTTGAAGTCGTCGACGTCGAGGAAGACCAGGCCCCACCCGCCGGTCCGGCACATGCGCTCGAGCGCGCGCGTGGCGGAGGCGCGGTTCACCAGGCCGGTCAGCGCGTCGACGTGGGCCAGCCGGTCGAGCTCGTCGACCGCGGCGGTCAGCCGGCGGGCCCGGCGGCCGCTCTCGAACAGGGCGACCGCCTGCTCGGCGAGCAGTCCGAGCGCGACGAGCTGCTCGGCCGACAGCTCGCGGGACCGCTCGTCCAGGACGCAGAGGGTCCCGAGGGTGTTGCCCTGCGGGTCGCGCAGGGGGGCGGCCGCGTACATGCGGGTGGCGCCGATCCGGCCGTCGACGAAGGGGTTGTCCGCCCAGCGCGGGTCGGCCGCGGCGTCGGCGGTGTGCAGGGCCGTGCCGGCCTCCAGGACGCGCTCGCACATCGCGTCCTCCCGCGGCACCGGCCGGCGGTCGTCGCCGAACACGGCGGCGGGCCACTGGCGGTCGGCGTCGAGCAGGTTGAGCATCGCGACGGGAGCACCGGTCACGTGCGCGGCCAGCGCGACCAGGCCCTCGAGCTGGGGCGTCGGCTCCTCGTCGAGCACCTCGTAGGCGTGCAGCGCAGCCAGGCGCAGGCGCTCGGAGTGGGCGGAGGTCGGCACGGTGCTCCCGGGTCAGAGGGTCGGCACATCGTGGCGCACCCGCCGGTCCTGCGCGCGAGAACGCCAGGACCGGCGGGACGAGCCGGGACGAGAGGGACGGGTCAGGCGTCGATGGCGGCCATGTCGGCGTACCGGTCGCCCGCGGCGACCCCCACCGGGGCGAGCGCGTCGAGCTGCTGCAGGTCGTCGGCGGTCAGCGCGACGTCGACGGCGCCGACGTTCTCGCTCAGCCGGGAGCGCTTCTTGGTGCCCGGGATCGGGACGACCGACAGGCCGTCCGTGGCCTGGGCGAGCAGCCAGGCCAGCGCGAGCTGCGCCGGGGTGCAGCCCTTGGCCGCGGCGATCTCCTTGACCCGGTCGACGAGCTGCAGGTTGCGCGTGAAGTTCTCGCCCTGGAAGCGGGGCGCGTGGCGGCGGTAGTCGCCCTCGGGGATGTCGTCCGGCGTCGCGAACTGTCCGGTGAGGAACCCTCGCCCGAGCGGGCTGTAGGGGACGAAGCCGATGCCGAGCTCGCGCAGGACCGGCACGACCTTCTCCTCGGGCTCGCGCTCCCACAGCGACCACTCGGTCTGCAGCGCGCTGATCGGGTGGACGGCGTGGGCCCGGCGGATCGTGTCGGCGGAGGCCTCCGACAGCCCGAGCGCCTTCACCTTGCCGGCCTGGACCAGCTCGGCCATCGCGCCGACGGTCTCCTCGATGGGGACGGTCTTGTCGACGCGGTGCTGGTAGTAGAGGTCGATCACGTCGACGCCGAGGCGCTGCAGCGAGGCGTCACAAGCGCTGCGGACGTAGTCGGGGGTGCCGTTGATCCGCACCCAGGAGCCGTCGGGGCGGCGCTCGTTGCCGAACTTCGTCGCGAGCACGACCTCGTCGCGCCGTCCGGCGATCGCGCGCCCGACGAGCTGCTCGTTCGTGAAGGGGCCGTACATGTCGGCGGTGTCCAGGAACGAGCCCCCGGCGTCGAGGAAGGCGTGGACGGTCGCGACCGACTCCGCCTCGTCGCCCGCGCCGTAGAACTCGCTCATGCCCATGCAGCCCAGCCCGAGGGCCGAGACCTGCAGCTGTCCGAGTGTCGTGGTGTCCATGCCCGGACCCTACCCGGAGGGTGCCTCCGGAAACAGTGCGGCCAGGACCTCGACCAGCTCGTCCACGGTCGCGCCGGCGAGGGCCGCGAAGGTGCCGGCCGACCGGGCCAGCAGGACCCCCGCGACGGCCGCCGCCACCGTCTCGGCCCGCAGCAGCGGTCCGGGCACGCCCTCGGCCTGGTAGCGCAGGCGGAGCGGGTCCACCAGCCGCCGCCGCAGGGCCTCGACGGCCGCCGCCTGAACCGCCGGGTCCTCGTGCGCCTCGACCACCGTGCGGAACACCGGCCCGCCACCGCGCGCGTCGACCCGCTCGACCAGGGCCCGCAGCCGCCGCGGCTGCAGCAGGTCCGGCGCCGGGCCGTCCCCGGTCTCCTCCCGCAGGGCGGCCAGGTAGAGCCCGTCCTTGCCGCCGTAGTACCGGGCGATGAGGGAGGCGTCGACGCCGGCCCGCTCGGCGACGTCGCGCGTCGTCGTGCGGTCGTAGCCGCGCTCGGCGAACAGGGCGACGGCGGCCTGCAGCAGCAGCCCCCGGGCCTGGCCGCGGACGGTCATCAGACGCGGGCGGGGACGCGCGCCGGCCGGGCAGGCTCCACCCGGGTGCGGCGGGGCGGCAGCAGGGCGGCCAGGACCGCCGCGACCAGGAGCAGCCCCACGCCCAGCAGCGCCGACACCGTGTAGCCGCGGTCGCTCGGGAACGGCGACCCGCCCGAGGTGTGGGCCTCGAGCACTGTCGCGGACAGGGCGCTGCCGGCGGAGAAGCCGATGTAGCGCAGGACCTGGTTGAAGCTCATGGCGCTGCCGGTCTCGGCCGGCGGGACCGCGCTGACGACCAGGGCGGGCAGGGCCGAGAAGGTGCTGCCCACGCCGAGCCCGGCCACCGCCATGACGACGAATACCTGCCACAGCGAGCCACGGGCGACGGCGAACAGGACCTCCGCGGCGACGAACAGCAGGCAGCCGACCGGCAGCACGACCTGCGGCCCGAAGCGGCGGGAGACGGGGGCCATCACGCGGCTCGACAGCACGGACGCGACCGACATCGGCAGCAGCGCGAAGCCCGCGACGACGACGGACGCGCCGAACCCGTACCCCTGCGACGACGGCGTCTGCACGTACCGGATCACCATGGACATGAGCACGTACATCCCGACGCCGGCCATGAGGCCCGTGACGTCGGCGGCCAGCACCGTCCGGTCGCGCACGAGGCGCAGGTCGACCAGGGGGTGCTCGACCCGCAGCTCCTGACCGACCCACAGCACCAGCAGGACGACCGACACGGCGACGACGACGGCGAGCCGGACGGTCGACCAGGACTCGACCTCCGACAGCGCCAGCAGCAGGCCGGCGACCGCGGCCCCGAGCAGCACGGCGCCGACGACGTCGAGGCGGGTCGAGGGGCGGTGGCGCGAGGACGGCAGCACGAGGGCCGCCGAGACCAGGGCCGCGAACGCCACGACGGCGCCGGCCCAGAAGGCCGCGCGGAAGGAGGCGACCTCGGCGATGACGCCGGTCAGGGGGTAGCCCAGGCCGACGCCCGCGACCGTGGTGATCGAGAGCATCGCGACGGTGGAGCGGGAGCGCTCGCCCTGCAGGACGTCGCGGGCGGTGCCCATGGCCAGCGGCGTGAGGCCGAGGCCGACGCCCATGAGACCGCGGCCGGCGAGCAGCCAGCCGAACGACAGCGGCAGGGCGGCCAGCACGCAGCCGGCGGTGACGACGACGAGCGCGGTCAGGACCACCTCACGCCGGCGCGGCCCGTCGCCGAGGCGACCCATGGCCGGGGTCGCGACGGCGCCGACGAGCAGGCTGATCGTCAGCGACCACTGGGCCGCGGTCAGCGACACGTGGGTCGCGGCCGCGATGGTCGGGACCAGCGGGGCGCCCAGGCTGCTCACGACGGCGACGACGAGGCCGAGGTAGATCAGGACCGGGACGAGCGCCCGGGTGTCGGTCGCGGCGTGCCGCGGCGTCGAAGTCATCACGTGGTGACCAGCGCCGGAGCCTCCGTCGTCATTCCCGGACGGGCAGGACCTTGCCCGGGTTGAACAGCCCGGCCGGGTCGAGCGCGTCCTTGACGGCCCGCTGGAGCAGCAGCGAGCCCGGGTCGAGCTCCCGGGCGAGCCCGCCGCGCTTCAGCAGCCCCACGCCGTGCTCGCCGGTCACGGTGCCGCCGAGGGCGAGGGCGGCGTCGAGCAGCTCCTCGAAGGCCGTCTGGGCGGCCGCCCGGGCAGCCTCGTCGCCCGCGGGGACGAGCAGCAGCGGGTGCAGGTTGCCGTCGCCGGCGTGCGCGATGGTCGCGATCCGGACGTCGTGGCGCTGACCGATCTCGACGACCTGGGCGAGCATGGCGGGGAGCCTGCTGCGCGGGACGCAGACGTCCTCGGTGAGGACCGGCGAGAGGCGCTCCAGCGCGGGGAAGGCGAGCCGCCGGGCGGCGAAGAGCGCCTCCGCCTCCTCGGCGTCGGTCGACCGCTCGGCCCAGAGGGCACCCTCGGCGGTGAAGCAGTCGGCGAGCGCCTGGGCCTCGTCGTCGCCCGCCTGCCCGGGGGTGTCGACGCGGGCGAGCAGCAGGGCCGCGGCGTCGGCCTCCAGGCCCAGGTGCTTCCAGTCCTCGACGGCCTGCAGGCACACCCGGTCGAGCAGCTCCAGGGCGCTCGGCACCAGGCCGCGACGGGTGGCCAGGGCGACCGCCCGGCCGGCGTCGACCAGGCTGTCGAACGCCCCGACGACGGTGCGCGGCGTGCCCACCAGTGCAGGTCGCAGTCGGAGGGTGACCTCCGTGACGACGCCGAGGGTCCCCTCGCTGCCGACCAGGAGGCCGGTCATGTCGTAGCCGGCCACGCCCTTGTTCGTGCGGTGCCCGAGGGCCACCGCGGTCCCGTAGCCGGCCGGTCCCCCCACGACGGCGCGCAGGCCCAGGACGTAGTCGCGGGTGACGCCGTACTTGAGGCAGCACAGGCCGCCGGCGTTCGTCGCGACGTTGCCGCCGATCGTCGACCAGGGGGCGCTCGCGGGGTCCGGCGGGTACCAGAGCCCGTGCTCGGCGACGCACGCCTTGAGGTCGTCGTTGACGACCCCGGGCTGCACCCGCGCCGTGAGGTCCTCGCTGTCGACGTCCAGGACGCGGTCCATGCGGGACAGGTCGAGCACCAGGCAGCCGTCGACGGCGTTCGCGCCGCCGGACAGCCCGGTCCCGGCGCCGCGGGTCACGACGGGCACGCCGAGCTCGGCGCAGGTGCGCACGGCGTGCTGCACCTCGGCCTCGGTGCGGGGGCGCAGCGCCACGGCGGCCGCCCCGGCCGGCGCCCAGGCCGCCTGGTCGTGGGACAGGGCGCTCAGGACGTCGGGGTCCACGACGAGCCGGTCGGCGGGCAGGCCCCGGCCGAGGGCCTCGACCAGAGCGCTGCGCGCCACCGCCCTACCGCGCCTTCGCCAGGTGGCGGCTGATGACGAGCCGCTGGATCTGGTTGGTCCCCTCGAAGATCTGCATGACCTTGGCCTCGCGCATGAACCGCTCCACCGGGAAGTCGCGGGTGTAGCCGTACCCGCCGAGGACCTGCACCGCGTCGGTGGTCACCTTCATGGCCGCGTCGGTGGCGACGAGCTTCGCGACGCTGGCCTCCTTCGCGTAGGGCATCCCGAGGTCCTTGCGCCGCGCGGCGTCGAGGTAGCTCGCGCGGGCGCTCACGACCGCGGCCTCCATGTCGGCGAGCACGAAGCCCAGCCCCTGGTGGTCGATGATCGCCTTGCCGAACGTCCGGCGCTCCTTCGCGTAGGCGACGGCGTGGTCCAGCGCGCCCTGCGCCAGCCCGACGGCGACCGCCGCGATCCCGAGCCGACCGGCGTCGAGCGCGGCCAGGGCGATCGCGAGCCCCTGGCCCTCGGCGCCGACGAGCCGGTCGGCGTCGACCTTCGCGCCGTCGAAGCGCATCGTCGCGGTCGCGCTGCCGGTCAGGCCCATCTTGTCCTCGGGCCGGTCCGCGCTCAGGCCGGGCGTGTCCCCAGGGACCAGCAGGCAGCTGATGCCGCCGCGCTCGCTGTCGCTGGTGCGGAGCATGCTCGTGTAGAAGTCGGCGTGGCCGCCGTGGGTGACCCAGGCCTTCACGCCGTCGACCGTGTACTGCTCGCCGTCTGCTCCCTGACCACGGACCGCCCGCGTGCGCATGGCACCCGGGTCGCTGCCGGCGTCGGGCTCGCTCAGGCAGTAGGCCCCGAGCAGCTCGCCGCCCAGCATCTCCGGCAGCCACCGCTCCTGCTGCTCCTGCGTGCCGTAGGTCGCCAGCGGGAAGCAGGTCAGCGCGTGGACGCTCACCCCGACGGCGACGCTCGCCCAGCGGGCCCCGATCTCCTCGAGGACCTGGAGCCACACCTCGTAGGGCTGGCCGCCGCCGCCCTGCTCCTCCGGGTAGGGCAGCCCGAGGATCCCCGCCTTGCCGAGCGTCCGGAACACCTCGCGCGGGAAGCGCTCCTCCCGCTCGTGCACCGCCGCGACCGGCAGCAGCTCGACGTCGGCGATCTCCCGGACCAGCTCGAGCAGGTCGCGCGCCTCGGGGGTCGGGAGCAGACGGGAGACGGGCACGGCAGGACCTCCAGAGCGGACGGGCGGTACCCCCAGGCTCGCACGCAGCGCACCCCGGCGCGACGGGGACCGCGGACGTACCGGGGCCGCCCGGGTGGAGGGTCCCACCCGGGCCGCCCGGTCCTGCACGTCCCCCGAGGGTCAGACGGTGAACTGCCCGACGAGCGTGCGAAGGTCGCCGCTCATGCGGGCCAGGTCCTCGGCGGCCTCGCGGGAGCGCTGCACGCCGCTGGTCGTGGCCGCCGCCGCGGAGGCCACGTTCGTGATGCTGGAGGCGATCTCGGTGCTGCCGGTGGCGGCCTCCGCGACGCTGCGCGACATCTCGTTCGTCGTCGCCGTCTGCTCCTCCACCGCACTCGCGATCGTGGTCTGGTAGTCGTTGATCTGACCGATCACCGCACTGATCTGCGCGATCGCGTCGACCGCACCGGCCGTGTCGCCCTGGATCGTCTCGATCATCCGCGAGATGTTCTCGGTCGCCTTCGCCGTCTCCTGCGCCAGCTCCTT
>JAOPWW010000357.1 GCA_025965495.1 Frankiales bacterium | reverse complement strand
ACTGCGCCGCCCGCTACGGCGGGGAGGAGTTCGCCCTGGTGCTGCCGTCGGCGGCGTCGGTCGACATGACGGCGGCGGCGCAGGTGGTCGTGCAGCGGCTGCTCCGCCGCTGGGACGGACCCGTGACCTTCTCGGTCGGGATCGCGACGCACCGCCAGGGCGACGCGCCGTCGACGACGCTGGCCCGCGCGGACGCGGCGGTCTACGAGGCCAAGGCGCTCGGGCGGGACACCGTGGTGACGGCGGACGCGGAGCCGGTCGGCGTCTGAGGCCACGTACCGTCGAGGGGGTGATGCGCCGCCCCGCCCTCGTCCTGGCCGCCTGCGCCCTCTCCCTCACCGCCTGCACGGGCTCCTCGAAGGACGAGGCCGGGCCCACCGCCGCGCCGGCCCGACCGTCCGACTGCCCGACGGCGGAGAGCAGCACTCAGGTCCCCGCCGACTGCGTCGAGGACAGCAAGGACTTCGACTACGTCGCGACCCCGACGGCGAAGCCGACCGGCAGCAGCGCCGACCTCGCCTCGGTCGTCCTGCCCGAGGACCCGCAGGACCTCGCCCGCGGCGGCAACGACACCGACCCGACGAAGAAGACCCAGACCTTCAAGGTCGTCGTCCCGGCCGGCTCCCGGCTCCGGACGACCGCCGCCTGCGAGGGCGCGGACAAGATCGTCCTGACGACCGTGCCGGACTCCGCCGCCGCGCAGGAGTTCACCTGCGGCTTCGAGGGAACCCCTGCAGAGCTGACCGTCGAGGACAGCGTGCCCGTCAAGACCGCCACCACCTTCACGGTGACGGTCACGACGACGCCGCCCTCGCGCTGGTACGTCGCGGTCGGCGCCACGAGCGCGCCCCCGCCCCCGGACGCCGTCTCCCAGAGCTGACCTGTCCTGACTCCCCCGAAGCAGGTCCCGTGACCGACGAGCCCGACGACCTCCTCGAGGCCCTGCGCGACGAGAACGACGAGCTCCGCGCGCGCATCGCCGAGCTCGAGGCGTCGCGCGAGGAGTACCGCCGGCAGATGACCGAGGTGCTCACCTCGGCGTCCTGGCGGGTGACCGCCCCGCTGCGCGGCCTGGTCGGCAAGGGCCGGCTCGCGAAGCGACGGGTCCGCGAGCTCCCCCGCAAGGTCGGCCGCACGCCGACGCGCACCTCGACCACGGGGCTGTTCGCACCCCGCGGCCGGTTGCTCGAGACCGCCGACAGCCCGCTGCTGGCCCTGCCGCTGGACTGGGCCGAGGTCGCGCCCCATCCCGCGCCGCTGCTCGAGCCCCGGCGCAACCGGATCCTCGTCGTCGCCCACGTCTACTACCCCGAGGTCTGGCCCGACATCGAGGACCGGCTCAGCCGGCTGCCCGAGGCCTACGACCTCATCGTCACGCTCGTGCGGGGCAAGGCCGAGAGCCTGGAGAACGAGCTCAAGCGCCGCCTGCCCCACGCCCGGATCCACCACGTCGAGAACCACGGCCGCGACTTCGGCCCCCTCATCGACCTCGCCAACCGCGGCCTGCTCCACGGCTACGACGCCGTCCTCAAGGTCCACACCAAGCGCAGCCCCCACCGCGTCGACGGCGACGCCTGGCGCATCACCCTGCTCGACGGCGTCCTGCCCGACCCCGACGCCGTCCGCCGCATCGTCGACCTGCTGCGCAAGGACCGCGACGTCGGCCTCGTCGCGCCGACGGGCCACCTCAAGGGCGCGGAGACCTGGGGCTCGGACCAGCAGCTCGTCGAGGCCCTGGCGGCGCGGTTCCCCTTCGCCTTCGACCCCGACGCCCTGCTCTACGCCGCCGGCTCGATGTTCTGGGCCCGCCCCTGGGTGCTCGAGCGCCTCGCCGACCTGCAGCTCGACGCCCGGCACTTCGCCCCCGAGGCCGACCACCTCGACGGCTCGACCGCCCACGCCCTCGAGCGCTTCGTCGGCGTCCTCACGACCGCCTCGGGCCTGGAGCAGGTCGAGGTCGCCGACGTCGCCAGCCGGCTCCACAAGGCCCGGCGGGTCAAGCCCGCGCCGCGGGTGCTGGCCTTCTACCTGCCGCAGTACCACCAGACGGCCGAGAACGACGGCTGGTGGGGCGAGGGCTTCACCGACTGGGTCAACGTCGAGAAGGCCCGCCCCCTCTACGACGGCCACCGCCAGCCGATCAAGCCCGGCGAGCTCGGCTACTACGACCTCGCCGACCCGTCGGTGATGCGCGCCCAGGCGGCCCTGGCCCGGGAGCACGGCGTCGACGGCCTGGTGATGTACCACTACTGGTTCGACGGCCGGCCCGTGCTGGACACGCCGCTCAAGAACCTGCTGGCCGACCCGTCGATCGACCTGCCGTTCGCCCTGTGCTGGGCCAACGAGAACTGGACCCGGCGCTGGGACGGCCTCGACAGCGAGGTCCTCATCGGCCAGAGCTACGCCGACGGCTGGGCCGACCGCTTCTACGACGACCTGCTGCCCGCCCTGCGCGACCCGCGCTACCTGCGCGTCGAGGGCAAGCCCCTGCTGATCGTCTACCGGCCCGGGCACGTCAAGGGCGCCCGCGCCGCGATCGCCCGCTGGAAGGCCCGCGCGGCCCAGGACGGGCTCGGCGGCCTCCACGTCCTCGCCGTCACCCCGTCCCGGGACTTCGAGGCGCTCCCCGCCGACGTCGCCGGCGTCCTCGACGGCCTGGTCCGCTTCCCGCCCGGCAACGGCATCGGCCTGCAGTCCGTGCTCGGCCTCGCGCCCGACGTCGAAGCCGGCCTCACCGGCGACGTCTACTCCTACGACACCGCCGTCGACGGCGCGGACCTGTCCACCACGGGCGTCCACGGGCTGCGCCTGCACCCCGGAGTCATGCCCGGCTGGGACAACACCGCCCGGCGCGGGACCGACGCCTACGTCTTCCACGGGGGCAACCCCGTGTCGTTCCGGCGCTGGCTGGCCCGGGCCGCGGACGCGGCGGTCGCGGGCGGTCCGGACCCGCTGCTGTTCGTCAACGCCTGGAACGAGTGGGCCGAGGGCGCGCACCTCGAGCCCGACGCCCGGTTCGGGCGCGCCAACCTCGAGGCCGTGCAGGACGTCGTGCGCGGAGGCCGTCGTTAGCATCGAGCCGGTGACCACGCAGGCAGCACCGCTCTCACAGGCCGAGGCGGAGGAGTTCGCAGCCACGGTCGGGCGGATCGCCGACGCCGTCAACGGGTTCATGCAGGGCAAGGCCGACGTCGTCGAGCTGGCCCTGGTGTGCCTGCTCGCCGGGGGTCACCTGCTGCTCGAGGACGTCCCCGGCGTCGGCAAGACGTCGCTGGCCCGGAGCCTGGCGAGCGCCCTCGGCGCGCCGTGGCAGCGGATCCAGTTCACGCCGGACCTGCTGCCCGGCGACGTCACCGGCGTCTCGGTCTTCCACCAGGACTCCAGCACCTTCGTGTTCCACCCCGGACCGGTGTTCGCGAACGTCGTCCTGGCCGACGAGATCAACCGCGCCTCGCCCCGCACCCAGTCGGCGATGCTCGAGGTGATGGAGGAGCACCAGGTCACGGTCGACGGCCGGCCGCACCCGGTGCCCGACCCGTTCCTGGTCATCGCCACGCAGAACCCGGTCGAGATGGACGGCACCTACCCGCTGCCCGAGGCCCAGCTCGACCGCTTCCTCATCCGCTCGACCGTCGGCTACCCGGACCAGCCCGCCGAGGTCCGCGTCCTCATGGCCGAGCACGGCCGGGCCGGCCTCGGCGACGTGCCCCAGGTCAGCTCCCCCGAGCAGGTGCTGGCGCTGTCGCGGACGGCCCGGTCGGTGCACGTCGCGCCGTCGGTGTTCGAGTACATCGCCGCGGTCGTCGCCCGCAGCCGCCAGCTGCCCCAGCTCCGGCTCGGCGCCAGCCCCCGCGGCGGTCTCGGGCTGCTGCGCGCCAGCCGCGTCCGGGCCGCGCTGCAGGGCCGCACCTACGTCGTCCCCGGCGACGTGCAGGCGCTCGCCGTTCCGGTGCTCGCCCACCGGATGCTCCCGACGTCGTCGTTCGAGGCGTCCGGCGGCACGACCGAGCAGGTGGTCCGGGACCTGGTGGCCGAGGTGCCGGCGCCGCCGCTCGACCTGCGGTCGTGACCCCGCGCGGCGCCGCGCTCCTGGTCGGCGGCGTAGTCCTGCTGCTGCTCGGCCGGCTCGCCGGCTGGCCGGAGCTGTCGGCCCTGGGCGGGGCTGCGCTCGGCCTGCTGCTGCTCGCGG
>JAOPWW010000356.1 GCA_025965495.1 Frankiales bacterium | reverse complement strand
CGCTCTGCTACCAGACCGACGTCGCCGTCGAGGTCGACGTGCTCGACCGCGTCCCGACCCCGTTCGGGCTCCTCCGCTACGGCGTCGCTCCGGACCACCTCAAGATGAAGTCGCTCGCCGTCGGACTGCAGCGCGTGCTCGACGACGACCGCGTGCGCCTGTTCGGCGACGTCGTCATCGGCACGGACCTCACGGTTGACGAGCTCCGGGAGCGCTACGACGCCGTCGTCTACGCCACCGGCGCGGGCGCCGACCGCGCCCTCGGCGTGCCCGGCGAGGACCTGCCCGGCAGCACGTCGGCGGCGCACTTCGTGTCCTGGTACTCGGGCCACCCCGACGTCGTGGAGCCGCCGCTGTCGCTGCGCGCGACCGGAGTCGCGGTCCTCGGGCTCGGCAACGTCGCCGTCGACGTCGCCCGCATCCTGGTCAAGAGCGCCGACGTGCTGAGCTCGACCGACATGCCGGACGACGTCCTCGAGGCGCTGCGCAGCAGTCCGGTCACGGACGTGCACCTGGTCGGTCGTCGCGGCCCCGCGCAGGCCCGCTGGACCCTCAAGGAGCTGCGCGAGCTCGGTGAGCTCGAGGGCGTCGACGTCGTCGTGCAGGAGCAGGACCTCGTCCTGTCGGAGGCCGACGAGGCGGTGCTCGCCTCGGACTCCGCGGTCGCCCGGACGGTCGCGGTCCTGCGCCAGTGGGTCGGCCGTCCGCTGACGGGTGCTCCGCGTCGACTGCACCTGCACTTCTGGGCGCAGCCGGAGCGGGTGCTCGGCGACGACGCCGTGACCGGCCTGCGGCTCGCGACCTCCGCAGGCGCGCACGGCACCGGGACCGTCGACCTCGACGTCCAGCACGTCGTGCGCTCGGTCGGCTTCACGGGCGTGCCCGTTCCCGGGATCCCCTTCGACGAGGCCACCGGCACCATCCCGTCCGACGGCGAGGGGCGCGTGCTCCGGGACGGCACGCCGTCCCGGGGCGAGTACGTGGCGGGCTGGGCCGTGCGCGGCCCCTCCGGCGTCATCGGCACCAACCGCCCCGACGGCGAGCTCGTTGCCGCAGCCCTGCTCGCGGACGTCGCTGACCTGCCCGAGCGGGGCCGGTCGGGGGCCGACGCCCTTCCCGCGCTGCTCGCCGAGCGGGGTCGCCGGCCCGTCGACCTCTCCGGCTGGGCCGCGATCGACGCGGCCGAGATCGCACGCGGTGCGGCGCAGGGCAGACCCCGCGCCAAGCTGTCGCGCTACGACGACCTGCGGGGCGCGTGCCTCGCCGCCGTCGCCGCGCCCTGACCCCACCCACCACCGAAGGAGGACCCGACGTGACGACGACCGACGACGGACCGCGCGTGGTCCTGGACGCCGCGGCGTGCCAGGGCATCGGCATGTGCGAGGCCGCGAGCCCCGACGTCTTCGAGGTGACGGCTGAGGGCACGGTCCTCGTGCACACCGACGAGGTGACCGCCGAACGCCGGCGCGAGCTCGAGGACGCCGTCAGCTCCTGCCCGAGCGGAGCGCTGCGCTTGGAGGGCTGACCCCCGGTCGCGCGACAGCCCGCCCCTGCGTGCAGGGGCGGGCTGTCTGCTGTCCAGGCTCAGGGGGTGGTGGAGGAGGAGACCGACTCCGCGCCGGACCGCTGCTCGGGCGTCACCGGCTGCGTGCTCAGGCCGGTACCGGTGGGCGCCCGGCTGCCGGCGCACAGCACGCCGTCGACCCGGTGCACCGCGAGCAGGCGGACCGTCCCGTCGCCACCGCGGAGCCGGGCAGAGGTCGTGCGGCCGCAGACCGGGCAGGCGCGGCGCGGGGCGAGGGTCACGGCTGCCCCCTAGGCGGTCTTGGCCGGCAGGGCCGCGACCTCGGGGGCGTCCTTGCCGAGCGCGCCGTGACGCCGCGCGCCGCCCAGGGGCCCGAGCGGGACGAACATGGCCTCGGCCCGGGCCAGGAAGCGCTGGCCGTCGTCGTCGAGGTCGACGTCGTAGCAGATGGCCTCGACGGGGCAGGCCATCTCGCAGGCGCCGCAGTCGATGCACTCGTCCGGGTGGATGTACATCGCCCGCTCGCCCTCGTAGATGCAGTCGACCGGGCACTCTCGGACACAGGACTTGTCCATGATGTCGACGCAGTTGTCGTTGACGACGTAGGTCATGGGAGGTGCTCCTCATTCGTGGCGCGTCCTGTGTGCCGAGGCTCACAGGGTAGGGCGGGGGGCCGTGACGGGGTGCGGGCGATTTGCACCTGCTGTACCGCCGGGGGAGGCGGACAGGACGGGGCGTCGGCGAGGGACCGACCGCACGGAGCCCTCGCCGACCAGGTGCAGTCGACGAGGGCTCCGGCCGGGCACCCGGTCAGCTGCTCTTGACCAGCCTCACCGGCAGGCTGCGCAGGCCGCCGACGAAGTTCGTCTTGAGGTACTTGGGCTCGCCGGCGAGCTCGATGCCGTCGACGCGGTCGAAGAGCTCCTCGAGCAGGACCTTCATCTCGAGGCGGGCGACGTGCATGCCCGTGCACGAGTGCGGGCCCGTGCCGAACGCGACGTGCTTGTTGAGCTCGCGGTCGACGCTGAACGTGTCGGGGTCCGGGAAGACGTCCTCGTCCCGGTTGGCGGAGGCGAACAGCAGCATGAGCCGATCGCCCTGCTTGATCTCCTGGCCGGCGACGACGGCGTCCTGGGTCGCCAGGCGCATGAAGTGGCGCACCGGCGAGACGAACCGCAGGCCCTCCTCGACCAGCTTGGGGATCAGCGAGCGGTCGGCCTTCACCTTGGCGAAGAGCTCGGGGTTGCGCGCGAGCGCCAGGGCGATGCCGGAGATGGTCGACGAGGTCGTGTCGTGGCCGGCCGTGGAGATGGTGATGAACCAGCCGTTCGCGTACCGGACCTCGATGAGCTCGCCGTCGATCTGGCTGTTG
>JAOPWW010000337.1 GCA_025965495.1 Frankiales bacterium | reverse complement strand
GGTACTGCGCCGGGTCGGTCTCGAGCTCCTCCAGCCACACGCCCGAGGCGTCGATGCGCGCCCGGGCCTGCCGGTCCGCGGAGCAGGAGACGGCGATGGCGACCGGGCAGGACGCGCCGTGGCGGGGAAGCCGCACCACGCGGACGTCGTGGCAGAAGTACTTGCCGCCGAACTGCGCGCCGATGCCGAGGCGACGGGTCAGCTCGTGGACCTGCAGCTCGAGGTCGAGGTCGCGGAAGCCGTGCCCCGACGCCGACCCCGACGTCGGGAGCGCGTCGAGGTACTTCGCACTGGCGTACTTGGCGGTCTTGAGGGCGAACTCCGCAGACGTCCCGCCGACGACGATCGCCAGGTGGTAGGGCGGACACGCGGCCGTCCCGAGCGCGCGGATCTTCTCCTCGAGGAAGCGCAGCATCGCCTTCTCGTTGAGGACCGCCTTGGTCTCCTGGTACAGGAAGCTCTTGTTCGCCGAGCCGCCGCCCTTGGCCATGAACAGGAAGTCGTAGGAGCTGTACGGCGTCGCGTAGAGCTCGATCTGGGCCGGCAGGTTGGTCCCGGTGTTCTTCTCCTCCCACATGGTCAGCGGGGCGAGCTGGGAGTACCGCAGGTTCAGCTCGGTGTACGCCGAGGCGATGCCCGCGGACAGGTGCGCCTCGTCGCGGCCGTCGGTGAGGACGGTCTGGCCGCGCTTGCCCATGACGATGGCCGTGCCCGTGTCCTGGCACATCGGCAGCACGCCGCCGGCCGAGATGGCGGCGTTCTTGAGCAGGTCGAGCGCGACGAAGCGGTCGTTCGCGGACGCCTCCGGGTCGTCGAGGATGCGGCGCAGCTGGGCGAGGTGCGCGGGCCGCAGCAGGTGGCTGATGTCCCGGATCGCCGTGCGGGCGAGCAGCTGCAGCGCCTCGGGAGCGACGGTGAGGAAGTCCCGCCCGAGCGCCCGCTCGACGGTCACGCCGTTCGCGGTGAGGAGCCGGTAGGGCGTCTCGTCGGGTCCGAGGGGCAGCAGGTCGACGTCGTCGGTCACGAGACCGCAGCCTAGCCGCGGGGTACGGTGCCCGACCCACCCGCAGCGGACCCGGCGACCCCGGGGACGTGGGACGACCCGCTGCAGGAGGCACCGCATGACCGACGTCCTGGCCGCCGAGCGCGCCCACCTCGACCGGGCCCGCGCCGACCTGCACCGCATGCGCGAGCACACCCGCGAGCTGCTCGACACCCAGCACGCGTGGGGCAACGACGAGGGCACCAGCCGCGCCCTCGCGCACGCGCTGGCCCTGCGCTTCGACGCCCTGCTCGACGACGGCACGACGCCGCTGTTCTTCGGCCGCCTCGACTACGAGCGCGACGCCGAGGTGTTCCACGTCGGCCGCCGGCACGTCAGCGGTCCCGACGGCGAGCCCGTCGTCGTCGACTGGCGCGCCCCGGTCAGCGAGCCGTTCTACCGGGCGACGCCGGCCGACCGGCAGGGGGTCGACCTGCGCCGCCGGTTCGGGTTCAAGGCCGGCCTGCTGACGGCCTTCGAGGACGACCG
Organism: Frankiales bacterium; assembly: GCA_025965495.1. GTDB lineage: Bacteria > Actinomycetota > Actinomycetes > Mycobacteriales > SCTD01 > RYN-122. The sequence goes on along the minus strand of JAOPWW010000337.1, from coordinate 1,985 downwards.
GCTCCAGGGCGGGGAGCGCAGCGAGCTGCTCGTGCAGGAGATCGAGAGGCCGCGCAGCGGCCCCATGCGCGACATCGTCGCGACCGTCCAGCCCGACCAGGACGTGCTGGTGCGGGCGCCGCTGGAGCAGACGGTCTGCGTGCAGGGGGCGCCCGGCACCGGCAAGACCGCGGTCGGGCTGCACCGGGCGGCGTTCCTGCTCTACGCCCACCGGCAGCGGCTGGCGCAGACCGGGGTGCTCGTCGTCGGGCCGAACCGGGCCTTCCTGTCCTACGTGCAGGAGGTGCTGCCGGCGCTCGGCGAGGTGCGGGTGACCCAGGTGACGGCCGACGACCTCGCCCCGCAGGTGCGGCTGACCGGGACCGACACCGACGAGCAGGCCGTCCTCAAGGGCGACGCGCGGATGGCGGAAGTCCTGGAGCGGGCCCTGTGGGCGACGACCGTGCGCGCGACCGAGCCGCTGGTCCACGCGACCGGGACGGTCCGCTGGCGGGTCTGGCCCGACGAGGTGCGAGAGCTCGAGCGGGCCGTCCGGGCCCGGCACCTGCCCTGGGACGTCGGGCGCAAGGCGCTGGCCGGGGTGCTGGCCGCGCACCTGACCAAGCAGCGCGAGGACGCCGGCGGCTCCAGCGACGACCGCAGCGTCGACCGCCTCGCCTCCTCGAAGCACGTGAAGGCCTACGTCGACGCCCTCTGGCCCCCGACGACGGCGAAGGCCCTGGTCAGCCGCGTCCTCGCCGACCCGCCCGCCGGGCTCGAGCCGCTCCGGCGGGACAGGCCCCGCTGGACCCTGGCCGACCTGCCGCTGCTCGACGAGGCCCAGGCGCTTCTGTCCCGCCCCGCCGGCTACGCCCACGTCGTGCTCGACGAGGCGCAGGACCTGTCGGCGATGCAGCTGCGCGCCGTCGGGCGGCGGTGCGCGACCGGCAGCGCGACCGTCCTCGGCGACCAGGCCCAGGCGACGACGCCGTGGGCCCCCGGCGACTGGGACGCTGTCCTCCGCCACCTCGGCAAGCCCGACGGGCGGGTCGAGCCGCTGACCCTCGGCTACCGGGTGCCACGCGAGGTGCTCGACCTCGCCAACCGGCTGCTCCCCGAGATCGCGCCCGACGTGCCCGCCGCCCGCAGCCTGCGCTCCGTCCCGGGCTCGCTCGCGGTCCGCCGCACGACCGCCGTCGTCGAGGACGCCGTCGCCGCGGTGCTCGAGGCCGCGCCGCGGGGGACGGTGGCCGTCGTGGGGTCGGACCGGCGGCTGCTGGCGGAGGTCGGCCGGGCCCTCGCCGAGCGGGCCGTCGACGCACCCCTGCTCGAGGTGACCGGTCCGGCCACCCAGGTCTGCCTGGTCCCCGCCGAGCTGGTCAAGGGCCTGGAGTTCGACGCCGTCGTGCTGCTCGAGCCGGCCGACCTCGCCGCCGTCGGCGCCCACGGCCTGCGCCTGCTCTACGTCGCCCTGACCCGTGCGGTGAGCAGCCTGGTCGTGCTGCACGCCCGGGACCTGCCCGAGGCGCTCCTACGCTGACCCGGGTGAACCTGCCACCCGCGCTCGTCGCCGCCGGGCAGCGGCTGCGGACCTCGGCGTGGTCGGTCGCGCAGTGCGGCGTCGCCGCCGGGCTCGCGTGGGCGCTGGCGCACGCGCTGCTCGGGCACCAGCGGCCCTACTTCGGCTGCGTGGCCGCCGTCGTGTGCCTGGGGGTCCGGGCGGCCCAGCGGCTGCGCCGGGTCGCCGAGCTCGCCGTGGGCGTCACGGTCGGGGTGGCCGTGGGGGACGCACTCGTCGAGGTGCTCGGCGCCGGGGCGTGGCAGATCGGGCTGGTGGTGACGGTCGCCCTGCTGCTCGCGGTCGCCCTCGACGGCGGGCCGCTGCTGGTCGCCCAGGCCGGGCTGCAGGCGGTCTTCGTCGTCGCGCTGCCCCGCACCCCGGGCAGCGGGTTCGCGCGCTGGCAGGACGCCCTCGTCGGCGGCGCCACCGCGCTGCTCGTCGCCGC
>JAOPWW010000334.1 GCA_025965495.1 Frankiales bacterium | reverse complement strand
AGGGTGCCGAAGCCCTGGGGCATCCCCGGCTGCATCGCCACCTTGCTGAACTCCACCGTCCCGAGGCGGGACAGCACCTCCTTGACGACGTCGTAGGCCCCGACGCTGACGCCCCCGGAGGTGATGAGGACGTCGGCCCGCACCAGCTGGTCCTCGAGGGTGTCGAGCAGCTTGCGCGGGTCGTCCGGCACGATCCCGACCCGGTAGGCGATGGCGCCGGCCTCGAGGCACGCGGCGGTCAGGGCGACGGAGTTGCTGTCGGGCAGCTGCCCCGGCCCGATCGGCGCGCCGGGCTCGACCAGCTCGCTGCCGGTGGAGACGATCACGACCCTCGGCCGCGGCCGCACCAGCAGCCTGGCGCGCCCCACGGCGGCGGCCAGCCCGAGCTGAGCGGCCCCCAGGGAGGACCCCTTCTCCAGCACCAGCTCGCCGGCCTGCACGTCCTCGCCGGCCCGCCGGACGTAGCCGCCCCGCTCCGGCGTGCGGTCGAAGCGCACGGAGGCGACCCCGCCGTCGGTGTGCTCGAGCGGCACCACGGTGTCGGCGCCCGCGGGCATCAGCGCGCCGGTCATGATCCGGACGCACAGCCCCGGCTGCACTCTCAGCGGGGAGGCCGGTCCGGCCGCGACGTCGCCGACGACCGGCAGGGTCACGCCCTCGCGGACGTCCTCGGCGCGGACCGCGTAGCCGTCCATCGCGCTGTTGTCGAAGCCGGGCAGCGGCGCGGGCGCGACGACGTCCTCGGCCAGCACGCAGCCGTGGGCGTCGAGCAGGCCGAGGTCGAGCGGGGAGAGCACCCCGACGACGTCGAGGACGGAGGCGAGGTGCTCGTCGACGGTCTTCACGCGCGCTCGGCGACCAGCTCGCGCAGCCACGCCAGCAGCGGCGGGCCGAGGTCGTCGCGCTCGGAGGCGAGCAGGACGCAGGCCTTGAGGTAGTCGAGGCGGTCACCGGTGTCGTAGCGGCGGCCGCGGAAGACCACGCCGTGGACCGGCTCGCTGGCGATCTGGGCCTGGATCGCGTCGGTGAGCTGGTACTCGCCGCCCCGGCCCGGGGGGATGGTGCGGAGGATGTCGAAGATCCCGGGCGACAGGACGTAGCGGCCGATGATCGCGAGGTCGCTCGGCGCCTCGTCGACCGGCGGCTTCTCCACGAGGCCGGTGATCCGGACGACGTCGCCGCTGCCCTCGACAGCCGCGCAGCCGTACATCGAGATGCTCTCGTGCGGCACCTCCATGAGGGCGACGACGCTGCCGCCCCGCTCCTGCTGCACCGCGACCATCTGCTCGAGCAGCTGGTCGCGCTCGTCGATGAGGTCGTCGCCGAGCAGCACCGCGAACGGCTCGTGCCCGACGTGCGGCGCGGCGGCCAGGACGGCGTGCCCGAGCCCCTTCGCGTCGCCCTGGCGGACGTAGTGGACGGTCGCGAGCTCGCTGCTGTGCCGGACCGCCGCGAGCTTGGCGTCGTCGCCCTTGGCCTCGAGCGCGTGCTCGAGCTCGACGTTGCGGTCGAAGTGGTCCTCCAGCGGTCGCTTGCCGCGGCCGGTGATCATGAGGACGTCGGTGAGCCCGGCCCGCACGGCCTCCTCGACGACGTACTGGATCGCCGGCCGGTCGACGACCGGGAGCATCTCCTTGGGCAGGGCCTTGGTCGCCGGCAGGAACCGGGTGCCGAGGCCGGCGGCCGGGACGACGGCCTTGGTGACCCGCGGGGTCGAGGTCGGCGTGCTGGTCGGTGCGGTCATGACCGGACCCTAGTGCGGGCCTCCGACAGGCGGCCGCGCCAGCCGCCAGGTGTCCCGGCCGGCGCCCTTGGCGTCGTACAGGGCGGTGTCGGCGGCCCGGAGCAGGGAGGCCGGCGTCGTCCCGTGCTCGGGGAACACCGCCACGCCGGCGGACACGGTCACCGTCAGCGGCACCTCGCCCGGCTCGCCGAACGGGCGCCGCCGCACCGCCTCGCAGATCCGGGCCGCGGCGTTGCAGGCCCCCTCCCGGTCGGTCTCGGGCAGCACGACCGCGATCTCCTCCCCGCCGTAGCGGGCGACCGTGTCGACGTCGCGGACCTCGTCGCGGACCCGGGCGGCGACCTCGACGAGGACGGCGTCGCCGCGCTGGTGCCCGTGGGTGTCGTTGACCGCCTTGAAGCGGTCGAGGTCGAGCAGCAGCAGCGCGAGCGGGCGGCCGAACCGGGCGGCCCGCTCGGCCTCGCGGGTCATGGTGACGGTGTAGTGGCGGAAGTTGCCGAGGCCGGTCAGCCCGTCGGTGACGGCCATCCGCTGCACGTCCTGGTGCAGCAGGACGTTGTCGACCGCGACCGTCGCCTGGCTGGCGAAGGTGCGGACGCTGGCGAGGTCGTTGGCGTCGAACTCGTCGGCGTCGACGCGGTCGTAGAGGTCCAGGACGCCGAGGACCGTGCCACCGCTGGTGAACGGCACCGACACGACGCTGCGGGCGGCCGGTTCGCCCGGGCCCTGGCGGAGCCGTCCGGGCCCGTCCCCGGTCCGGCCGTGCAGGGGCTCGCCGCTGCTGGCCACCCGGCCGCTGACCCCGCTGCCGACGGGCAGCCGCAGGTCCGGCGGAAGGTCGAGCCCGCGCGCGACGGCGAGCACCAGCTCGTCGCGGCCCGGGGACAGCAGCAGCACCATGCCGGCGCGGGCGCGGGTCGAGGCCATCGCCGTCTCGAGGACGACGGCGAGGATGCGGTCGAGGTCGTGCGTGCCGGACAGGGTGGCGCCGAGGCGGGACAGCCCGGCCTGGAGCTCGTCGCGGCCGGCCTGGAGCGCCCCGACGTAGGTGCGCAGGTCCAGGGCCATCCCGTTGAACGCCTCCGCGAGGCGGGCGACCTCGTCCGAGCCGCGGACGGGGATGGTCGTCGTGAGGTCGCCCGAGGCGATCCGGCCCGCGGCGACGCCGAGCTCCTCGAGCGGCCGGGTCGTCGCGCGGGCGAGCTGGACCGCGAGCAGGGCGGCGAGCAGGGCGGCCCCGAGCAGCACCCCGAGCGCCACCGGCACCAGCAGCGGGACGTCGGCGAGCGGCTCGGCCACGACGACAGGCAGCGGCCCGGTGCGGCTCGCCACGGCGACGGCGCCGTCGCGGGTGACCGCGTGCCCGGGGTCGCTGAGGGCGGCCAGCGCGAGCGTCCGCGGCACCCGGTGCGTCGCGGCCAGCGGGGTACGGCCGTCCGGGCTCAGCACCGCGACGTCCCCACCGTCGCTGCCCTCCTGCAGGGCCGGGAGCAGCCGGTCGAGCTGCAGGACGACCTCGACCGTCCCGGACGGGGCACCCTGGGCGGTCCGCAGGCCGAGCCGGGCACCGAGCAGGGGCTCCGCGGGCAGCGGCGGGGAGGTGCAGTCGGCCACGACGTCCGGCAGCTCCCCCGACGACGCGACGACGCCGCCCCGGGCGTCGCGCAGCCGCACGCCGTCGGCGAGGCCGTCCCGCACGAGCTGGTCGGCGACGGCCTGGACCTGCGCGGGGGTCGCCCCGGGGGTCGCGGCCCGGGCCGCCGCACCCGCCGCCGCACTGGCCTGCCCGCAGGTGCTCTGGACCAGCCGGCCGACGAGCTGGGCCGCGGACACCAGCCCGCGGGCCTGCCGGTCCTGGACCGCCGCGGGCACGCCGCGGTGCAGCAGGACCGTCCCGACCACCAGGGGGAGCATCACCACCAGCAGGAACGCGAGCGCGAGCCGGCTCCGCAGCGTCACCGCAGGGCCCCTGGCACGCCCCCATCGTCCCACGCCGGACACGCAGCGTGAGCACCTCGCCGCTGCGGGGCGGTCAGGCGACGAGCGGCGCGACGTCCCGGGTGCAGTACATGCAGACGCTGGCGTCGACCGGGATGAAGCTCTTGCAGAAGTCGCACTCGCGGTTGCCCTGGGCGCCGGCGGCCTCCTTGCCGGTCGCCTTCTTGACCGCCTTCACCAGCAGCAGCACCACGAGCGCCAGCAGCAGGAAGGACAGCAGGTCGGTGAGGAACGCGCCCACGAGGATCGAGCTGTGCCCGACGGGGATCGCGACGTCGAACGTCGGCTTGCCGAAGATCGCCGCGACGAGCCGCAGGATGACGTTGTCGACGAGCGACTGGACGACGTTGGCGAAGGCCGCGCCGATCGCGAGGCCGATCGCGACGTCGAGCAGGCTGCCGCTGAAGGCGAAGGTCCGGAACTCGGACAGGAGCTTGCGCACGGCCCGACCGTAGACCCTCCGCAAGGAGCAGCCTCTACACTTGGCACTCCCGCTGCGCGAGTGCCAGCCCGGGTGATGCGAGGGGGTCGACCGTGCCGACGTACCAGTACAGGTGCACCAGCTGCGAGCAGCCGCTCGAGGCCGTGCAGTCCTTCTCCGACGCCGCCCTCACCGAGTGCCCGGCCTGCGGCGGTCGCCTGCGCAAGGTCTACGGCTCGGTCGGCGTCGTCTTCAAGGGCTCCGGCTTCTACAAGACCGACAGCCGCGCGGAGAGCAAGGGCTCCGGCGGCGGCAGCGGCGGCGACTCCGCCAAGCCGGCCGAGTCCTCCCCGTCCTCGACGCCGTCGACGGACAAGCCGGCCGCGAGCACGCCGGCTCCGGCCGCCGCCTCCAGCAGCACCCCCGCGGCCTCCAGCACCCCGGCTGGCAAGAGCGCCTGACCCTCCTGTGGACAGCGGCCCTCCCCGGGCCGCGCCCCCGTCGCGGCCCTACTGTCGGCCGCCGGACGAGGGAGGGCACGTGCAGGCAGCAGCACCGGTCGCAGAGGTCGGGGTCATCGGCGGGTCGGGGTTCTACTCCTTCCTCGACGACGCCCGCGAGGTCGAGGTCCAGACGCCCTACGGGGCGCCCAGCGACCGGATCGTCGTCGCCGAGCTGGCCGGCCGGACCGTGGCGTTCGTACCGCGGCACGGCGCGGACCACCGGCACCCGCCCCACGGCATCCCGTACCGGGCGAACCTGTGGGCGCTGCGCAGCCTCGGCGTGCGCCAGGTCGTGGCCCCGTGCGCGGTGGGCGGGCTGCAGCCCGAGCTCGGCCCCGGCACGCTGGTCGTCCCGGACCAGCTGGTCGACCGCACCAGCGGCCGCGTGCAGACCTTCCACGAGGACGGCGCGGTGCACGTCTCCTTCGCCGACCCGTACTGCCCCCGAGGCCGGGCCGTCGCCCTCTCCGAGGCGCAGCAGGCGGGCTGGTCGCCGGTCGACGGCGGCACCCTCGTCGTCATCGAGGGCCCCCGCTTCTCGACCCGGGCCGAGTCGCAGTGGTACTCCCGGCAGGGCTGGTCGCTCGTCGGGATGACGGGGCACCCCGAGGCGGTCCTCGCCCGGGAGCTCGCGCTCTGCTACACCACCGTCGCGCTCGTCACCGACCTGGACGCCGGCGTGGAGAGCGCCGAGGCCGTCACGCAGGCGGAGGTGTTCCGGGTGTTCCAGCAGAACACCGCCCGGCTGCGGACCCTGCTGGCCGACGTCGTCGCCGCGCTGCCGGTCGACCAGGAGGCGTGCAGCTGCGCGCACGCCCTCGACGGCATCGACGTCGCGCTCCCCCTGCCGTGAGCGCCGCTGCCGGTCCGGGGCTGCGCGACGCCGCACGGGGCGCGCTGCGGGCC
>JAOPWW010000208.1 GCA_025965495.1 Frankiales bacterium | reverse complement strand
TCGGCAGCAGCCGGAAGTCCTGGAACACGCAGCCGATCGAGCGGCGCAGCGCGGGCACCTTCCAGTGCGACAGCCGCGCCAGGTCCTTGCCCGCGACGTGGACCGTCCCCGCCGTCGGGGCCTCCTCGCGCAGCAGCAGTCGCAGGAACGTGCTCTTGCCCGAGCCGCTGCTGCCGACGAGGAAGACGAACTCACCGCGGTCGATGTCGACGTCGACGTCGTCCAGCGCCGGCCGGACGGCCGTCGGGTAGGTCTTGCTCACGTGCTCGAGGCGGATCACGGGTCCCCACCCTAGGCGCGGGTAGGGCCCGTCAGGCGGAACAGCGGGCGCGCGCCGGACGCTGAGGTGGGAGAAGATGGACACCAGGCACGACGAGGGAGACCGGTGAGCGAGGACCTGCTGTGCGCCGCGTGCGGCGGACGCGTCGCGGAGGCGCGGTGCGCGACGTGCCGGGCCTCACGCCAGTGGCTGCGCGAGCAGCGGCCCGCCTTCCCGGCCGGACCCGTGCTCCTGACCGCGCTGCTCCTGCTGCTGCTCGTGCTCGCCCTGCACTGAGGCGCTGCTCCTAGGCCCCGACGGCCCTAGGCCCCGTCGGCCTCGGCGTCGCGGGTGCGCCGCCAGCGGATGGTGGCCTCGATGAACTCGTCGACCTCGCCGTCCAGGACCGCGCTCGTGTTGCCGGTCTCGGTGCCGGTCCGCAGGTCCTTCACCATCTGGTAGGGGTGCAGGACGTAGTTGCGGATCTGCGAGCCGAAGGCGACGTCGGCCTTGGCGCCGCGGATCGCCTCCATCTGCGCGAGCTCCTCCTCGCGCGTGCGCTCGAGCAGCTTGGTCGCCAGCACGACCATCGCCGCCGCCCGGTTCTGGATCTGCGAGCGCTCGTTCTGGCAGCTCACGACGATCCCGGTCGGCAGGTGGGTGATCCGGACCGCCGAGTCGGTCGTGTTGACGCCCTGGCCACCCGGACCGCTCGAGCGGAAGACGTCGACCCGGATCTCCTTCTCGTCGACCTCGACGGCGTCGGCCGTGTCCACGACCGGCGTCACGTCGATCATCGCGAAGCTGGTCTGGCGCCTCGCCTGGTTGTCGAACGGGCTGATCCGCACCAGCCGGTGCACGCCGTGCTCGCCCGCGAGGGTGCCGTAGGCGTAGGGCGTCTTGACCTGGAACACGACGCTCTTGACGCCGGCCTCCTCGGCCTCCTGCCACTCGTGGACGTCGAGCGGGTACCCGTGCCGCTCGGCCCACCGGTAGTACATGCGCCAGAGCATCAGGGCCCAGTCCTGGCTGTCGACGCCGCCGGCGCCCGGGGTGATCTGCACCAGGGCCTCGCGCTGGTCGTACTCGCCCGACAGCAGGGTCCGGACCTCGAACGTGCCGATCTCCCGCTGGAGCGCGGCGAGGTCGGACTCGGCCTCGGCCGCCGTCCCCTCGTCGCCCTCCTCGGCCGCCATCTCGAACAGCGTCCCGATGTCGGCCAGCCTGCTCCGGTACTGCGTGAGGCGCTCGAGGTCGGACTGGATCACCGACATGCGACCGGTGATCCGCTGGGCCTTCTCCTGGTCGTCCCACAGGCCCGGGATGCCGGCCTGCTCCTCGAGGTCGCGCAGCTCGACCTGCATCGCCGGCACGTCCAGCACCTTCTCGATGCTGGTCAGCGTGGCGTCGAGGGCCTTGAGGGCGTCGGTGCGGTCGGCGGACACGAGAGGCGAGGCTACCGGGGTCCGCCCCTACGGGGCGACGGGCGAGCGGGCCCGCGCCACGGCCCGCACCGTCACCCGGTCCTTGCCGACGACGCCGGCGAACGGCAGGTGCACCACCCGCTCGGCCCGCACGACGACGGTGGTCCCGTCCGGCTCGCGGGAGGCGGTGAGCGCCGTCGGCGGCTGCACCAGGCCCGCGTAGGAGGCGACGGCGCGCTGCACCTCGACCTCGCCGAGCGGGACCCGGCCGCCCAGGCCGTGGCTGCGCAGGGCGTCCTGGTCCAGGCCCTGCGCCGCGGCGACCGCGGCCCCGTCGGCGGCGCTGGCGACCCCGCGCTGCGCGAGCAGCAGCACGCTGACGTCGACGACGAGGACGAGCAGCGCCAGCAGCACCGTGGTGAGGCCGAGGACGAGCAGCATCACGCTGCCCTCGTCGCGGGCGGGCGGTCTCCGGCCGGGGGTCCGGGCCGCGGTCGCCGGCAGGGTCTGGGGCGCGGTCGGGACCGGCGTCGCCCTGGGGGCGCGGACCGCTCTCGGCGTCGGGGCGGTCACGTCGGCAGCGCCGTCACGGCGCCGGGGTGGCGGGCTGGAAGGCGTCGCGGACGGCGACGAAGCTGCCGCTGACCTCGATGCCGCCGCGGTGGGCGGGCAGGAGCGCGCCGACGCCGGGCAGGGTCACGAAGCTGCGGACCGTCACCGTCCGCTCCTGCCCCGGCCGGGGGCAGGCGGGCCAGGCGATCGGCATGCCGGTGACGTGCTGGTCGGCGAGCGCGAGGGCGGCGGCCCGGTCTCCCCGCTGCTGGTCGCAGCCGGAGGTCACCCAGGTGCGGCCCGCCTGCCGGGCCGCCTCGGTGACGCCGAAGGAGGCCCGCTGCACGTCGAAGACCCCGAGCATCAGGTAGACGACCGGCACCATGAGGACGACCGCGAGCCAGACGAACTCGACCAGGGCGTTGCCGCCGTCGTCGTGCAGCCGGGTCCTCACCGGCTCTCCTCCAGCGCGTGCCCCTCGACGACCAGGGTCACGGGGCTGCCGGGCAGGAACGCGAGCGGCATGGGCGCGCTGATCCGCACGGCGACGACGTCGCGGCCCAGGACCGGCGTCACCGTCGCGCGGGCGGCGTAGGTCGCGTTGAAGGCGGTGGTGATGCCGTCCAGGGTCCGCTGCCGGACCTCCTGCGGGCTGTCGACGTCGGCGTCGGCCCCGTAGCGGGCGCCCTCGGCGGCCAGCGCGACGAGGACGTTGCGGGTGTGCAGGGCCAGCCCCACCTGGAAGACGACGGCGAACAGGGTGACCACCAGGACCGACACGAAGACGAAGTCGACGACGGCCGCGCCGGCGTCGGTGCCCCCGGCCCGGCTAGGGCTTGGTCGTGCCACCGGTCTGCACGTTCGTGATCGCCTTGTCGAACAGGTCCTTGAGGGCCGTCTGGGCGACCCCCCAGATCAAGGCGACGATCCCGGCGGTCATCAGCGTGATCATGACCCAGCCCGGGACGTCACCACGCTCGCGGTCGACGCCGGCCACCCGGTTGCGGGTGACGACGGCGAGGCGGAGCAGACGGTCGGACACGGGTGCCTCCTGGGCGGACGGGCGGGGTCGAGGGTCAGGGGTCGTGC
>JAOPWW010000315.1 GCA_025965495.1 Frankiales bacterium | reverse complement strand
CTCTTCCTGACCACCCCGCTCGAGTCCTGGCACGGCCTGCTCACCCAGACCCCGTTCCACGGGCCGCTGGTCAACGGGCTCCTGGTCAGTGCCGCCTGGACCGCGGTCTGCCTGACCGCGGCGTTCGTCTCCCTGCAGCGCCGCGACATCACCGGAGGATGACCATGACCGCGCTCCCCCGCACCCTCTCCCGCTCGCTCGGGACCCTCGTCGCCGTCGGCGCCACCCTGGCGCTGTCCGCCTGCGGCACCAGCGACGTCACCGCTCCGCGCCTGCAGAAGGCCCTCGCTCCGACCTTCGCGAACCTCTACGTGCAGCGCGCCGGCATCCTCGGCGAGACCGGCATCACGACGGCGACCGTCGCCCCCAAGGCGACGTGCGACCGCGGCGGCCCGAAGGTCGCCGACGTCGGCCCGGGCGCCGACTGGATCTGCATGATCTCCTTCACGGACGACGCCGGTGTGCGCCAGGACGGCAAGTTCGAGGTCCAGGCCAAGGCCAACAGCACCTACACCGCCGCCGGCCCCAGCAAGCTCATCGGCCTCGTCATGATCACGGACGTGCGGACCGGCAAGGACGTCCCGAACCCCGTCTTCGAGTTCGACGGCGCCTTCGACCCGCAGAGCTGACCCGCGCAGCGCGCACCGGTCCGCCTTCATCGACCCTTCACGTCCTGTTCCTACGGTGGCCACCGGACGGTCACCGGACCGTCCAGAGCCGTGGAGGACGTCGTGCAGGAGATCGTGCTCGCGGCCGGTGGTGTCAGCGCCAGCACACCGGAGCTGCTGCGGGGGGCCGCCGTCGACCTGGTCTCGCTGCTCGCCCTGAACGGCCTGTACTCCCGCCGGCACAGCGGCCGCGAGCTCCTGATGGTCTACACGTGCTTCAACGTCGGCCTGTTCGCCGCCCTGACGCAGATCACCGCCGGGAGCTTCCCCGCCGGCGTCGGCTTCGGCCTGTTCGGGGTCCTGTCGATCATCCGGCTGCGGAGCCGGGCGTTCTCCAGCGCCGAGATCGGCTACTTCTTCGTGGCGCTGGTCCTGGCCCTGGTCAACGGGCTCGGTGACCGCGGGGCGGTCCTGTCGCTCCTGCTCAGCGCCGGGCTGCTGCTGGCGGTGCTGCTCGCCGACCACCCGTCGCTGCACCCGACCGTGCACACCACGAGAGTCGTGCTCGACCGGGCCTACCCCGACAGCGACGGGCTCCGCGACGCCGTCGCCGCCCGGATCGGCGCGGAGGTGCTGGACCTGACGGTCCTGGAGATCGACGGCGTCCGGGACACCACGCGCGTCGTCGTCCGGTACCGGCGCCCGGACGGCTCCGCCACCAGCGACCTGCAGACCGTCGTGGACGCGGAGCGTTGAGCGTCGCCGACCTGCTCGTCCGCGCACCGAGGATCGGTCTGGACGGCCTGGGCGACGCCGACCTCCAGCAGCGGGTCGACGTCAAGTACCTCGTCCCGCTCTCGGCGCTGGCCGCCCTCGCCGGGCCGCTCGCCGCGTCCCACGCGCTCCTGTCGGTCGACGGGCTGACGTCGTTCGGCTACCGCAGCAGCTACGTCGACACTCCGGACCTGGCCTGCTTCCACGCGCACCGGCAGGGGCGGCGGCTGCGGTGGAAGGCCCGGACGCGGCTGTACGCCGACAGCGGCCGCTGCCGCTTCGAGGTCAAGCTCAAGACCGGCCGCGGCGACACGGACAAGCACAGCGTGCTCGTCGACGCCGCCGAGCACGGGACGCTGCCCGCCGCCGGCGCGGCACTGCTGGAGCAGGTGCTCGCCGAGCACTACCGCCTGCCCGCCCCCGAGCTGCTCCTGCCGAGCCTGCTGGTCGAGCACCAGCGGTCGACCCTGGTCGCCGCCGACGGGTCGGGGCGGACGACCGTCGACTCCGACCTGCGCTTCGTCGTCCCCTCCGGCGCCGGTGCCCGGCTCGCGGACGACCTCGTGCTCGTCGAGACGAAGTCGGCCGGTGGCCGCAGCCGCGCCGACCTGCTCCTGCGCGCGGCCGGGCTGCGGCCGGTGTCGGTCAGCAAGTACAGCTGCGGGCTGGCCCTCACCGACCCGTCCCTCCCCGACCATCCGTGGCGACGGCTGCTCCAGCAGCACTTCCACCCCACTCCCACCACCCTCCAGACGACGGCGGCAGCAGCATGAGCACCCCCCGCACCACCTCCGCGACCCGCGGCCTGTCCTCCGGCGCCGTCAAGATCGGCACCGGCCTGCTCGTCGGCGCGCTCGTCGTCGGCGCCGGCGTCAGCAGCGTCCGAGCCGGCCAGCACACCAGCACGGCCTCCACCGGGAACCCGGTGAAGACCCACCCGGCACCCGCTCTGTTCCCGGCGGCCCAGGCCGCGCCGATCGGCCGGTTCCTCGCGGCGCAGAAGCCGATCGCGGACCGGGCGTTCGCCGCCTGGTCGGCCGGCCACCCGACCCAGGACGACGCCGCGTTCACCGCTTTCGTCACCGCGACCGTCCCGCCGCCGCCGGACGCCGCACAGCAGGCCGTCGAGCTCGGCGAGCTCCACCGGCTGGCCGCCGCCCGCACCCCCGCCGGGATCGCCGCCGCGAGCTGGCTCGAGACGTACGGCAAGAAGGACGTCTGGAAGCTCTACGTCAAGGACGCGACCGAGCTCCAGCCGAACGGCGCGCAGGACCGGGCGAAGGCCGAGCTGAAGACCGACACGGCCCTGGCGAAGGCCCTCACCGCGTCCCTGCAGGCGAAGTACGCCCGGCAGGCGCCGTACATCACCGACCCGAGCCTTCGCCCGGGCAACACGACCGCCAGCAAGTCCAGCTACCCGAGCAAGCACGCCGTCTACATCTACTCAGAGCTCGCGCTGCTCACGCGGCTGGACCCGGGCCGCGCCACGGAGTTCCAGGCCATGGTCGACCAGGTCGCCTACTCCCGGCTCTACGCCGCCGGCCACTACCGCAGCGACCTCGTAGCCGGAGCCCTGGTCGGCGACCTCCTCGGCGACTACGAGGCGCGGGGCACGACCAGCGCGTCCTAGCTGACGGGCGGCGGCCGGCCGGGCTGCTCCTGGGAGCGCTCGACGGCGGCTCCCGCCACCTGCACGTGAGGACGCGGACGGCTACACGGGGATGCAGGGGTCCGGCTGGTCAGGGTTCGCCGGGACGCAGCTGATGTTCCTGACCCGGTTCCAGCCGGAGCGCTGCCCGCCCACGATGAGACCGAGGTAGCCGTACTCGAACGACACCTGCTGCTCCGGTCCCTTCTCGTCGACGACGATCGCCTGCGTCTTGACGGCGGCGAGGCCGTAGATCGCAACGCTCTGCGGTGTCGTCGTCCCGGGCTGGTAGAGGGTGAGCACCGCGCGCTCGAACGGCGTGCCGGACGCGGCGTGCCTCAGCAGACCGACAGCGGTCGCGTCCGCAGCGAGGCTGACGCTCAACGGGTTGAACGTGACCTTCCCGGCGCCAGCGCCCGTGCTCTGGGAGCCGATGTTGAGCGTCTGCTCGAGGTCGTGGCGCGCGGCGAAGACGGGGATGTCGACGTTGGTGAGGCCGGCCTCGTTGCCGCTGCCGTACGGCAGCAGGCGCAGGACACCGATGACAGGGCGCGTCGCGCTCGGCACAGGAGTGACAGGCGTGCCGCTGTCGCCCTTGGGCCCGGCAGGGCCAGCAGGCCCGGCAGGACCGGCAGGACCCACCGGGCCCAGGTCGCCCTGGGGTCCTCGTTCGCCGGCTGGACCGGTCGAGCCCGGTGCACCGGGGACACCCTGCGGTCCCGTGACGCTCCACTGGACCGGCGTCTCGCCCGGCTTGCAGTCGGCCGCCGCACTGACGATCCGGACGTCGCCCTGGACGTTCTTGGCGCAGGCCTGCACGACCGGAGTCGGCGTGCCCGAGCCGGCGGCCTGGGCGACGGTTCCTCCCCCCACAGCCAGACCGGTGACGGCCAGGGCCATCGCGACCTTCCGCGCGGGGCTCGCGAGCAGCGGGTTCGTCATGACGACCTCCGTGGCAGTGCTCCACGCGAATCCGGTTCGAGGGCCGGCACGAGCACCCTAGGGACCACGGGCGCGGAAGGCCATAGCACAGGACGACCAGATCTTCCGAGGAGCCAGGGTGTTCGCGGCAGGACGACGACGCGCCCTGGTCGAGCAGCACCGGGCAGACGGCTGCGAGACCCGTCCGCAGGAGCCCGACGGCCACCCACCCCGACCGGAGGCCGAGGACGCACCGCTGCAGGTCTCCGCGACTCCTGTCCGCGCCGACGTGACCAGGCGCAGGACCGCTCGTGAGGGGGGCCGGACAAGGCGACAGCCACGAGGGGCGTGCCGTCGTCGACCGCCTCGACGTGCGAGCGCCGTCCCGGAGGGACGAAGGGGATCAGCCGAGAGGCGGTGCCCCCTCTCGGGTGACACAGGACAGGCATGACCACGATGACACCGACCGCCGGGCACGTGACCGGCGGCGTCGACACCCACCGCGACGCTCACGTCGCCGCAGCTGTCGACCACCTCGGCGGGGTGCTCGGGACCCGCAGCTTCCCGACCACCCCGAGCGGCTACCGCCAGCTGCTGGGCTGGCTGCGGACCTTCGGCCAGCTCGACCGGGTCGGGGTCGAAGGCACCGG
>JAOPWW010000279.1 GCA_025965495.1 Frankiales bacterium | reverse complement strand
CCGCGGCGTCGGCCGGGACCCGCAGGAGCCGCTCCGCGGTCAGCCGGGCCCCGCCGACCCGCTCGACCACGGCGTCGAGCCCGAGGGCGCCGTACCGGGCCGGGCCGAACGGGCCGGTCACCGCCTCGACCGTCAGCCGGACCCGCGTGGTGGCTCCCGGGGGCGGCACCAGGACGGCCTTCCCGTCGCGGACCGGCGCGGAGACGCTGCCAGTGTCGGTGGTCAGCCGGACCCGCGCGAGCTCCAGCGGGCTCCCCACCACCAGCGGCGACACGACCCGCACCCGCTGCAGCACGACCGGCTCGGCGGTGCGGGCCTGGACCCACTGCCCGTCGGGCTCCAGCCCGCCGGTGACCCACGAGGTGGAGCCGTTGCCGTCGAAGGCGGCCGTCGGGTGGTGGTCGCGGCCGCGGGCGAGGACGGCGTCGGCCTGGGCGGCGGACGACGACGCCGTCACGGCGGCGAACCCCGTGACCTGCGCCGTCGTGCGGTGGCCCGGCGCCGGGACCGGGAGGTAGTCGTGCACGGGCCGGTCGAACGCGAGGTCGACGTCGGACCCCAGCGTGGCGCCGGCGGGGTCGCTGGCCCGCCCGACGTTCGTCTCCCGGTCGCGGTAGCCGTCGGTCACGGTCCGCAGCTCGGTCTGCTCCCCCGGGAGCGGGTCCTCCCCGGCCAGCCGCACCGGCGTCCGTCCCGTCACGACGCCGGCGTCGAGCAGCGGCAGCAGCGACTCCGGGCCGCCCGACACGCGCTGCGTCCCGGCGCGCGGCAGCGCGGACACCAGGCCGGAGGCCTCCTCGACGGCGAACACCTCGACCGCGGGGTAGGCCTGCGAGAGCCCGCCGTCGACCGAGCCCTGGCCGGAGACCTGGTCGATCCCGACGTCGGGGCCGAACGCGGCGACGCGCTCCAGCCCGGAGGCCGCGAGCGAGGCGTGCACGACGGCGGGGCGGACGCCGGTCACGCGGACGTCGAGGTCGTTGCGCACGACGACGTACCGGACGCCGGCGCGCCCGAGGAACGGAGCCAGGGCCGCGGAGCCGCGTCCGCTCTGCAGGACCTCCTCGACCTGGTCGAGCACGCGGGTGGTGCCCGGCCCGCCGAGGGGGACGGCGTCGCGGACGACCCAGGGGCTGCGGGCGAGCGGCTGGAGCGGCTCGTCCCCGGGCCGGCCCCAGGAGTAGGTCCCGGACTGGGCCGCCGGCACCAGCAGGGCCCGGCCGCTCGCGTCCGGCGCCCGGTCGGCCAGCCAGTCGGCGGTCTCCTGCCAGTACGACGGGAGGTCGGGGAACGCGCCGGGGGGCTGCAGGCGGACCAGCGGCGCGGCCGAGCCGACGAGGGCGAGCGCGACCAGACCGGCCGCGGGCTGCCGCAGCACGGCCAGCGACAGCTGCGGCCGGCGGACCTCGGCGGCCAGCGAGGCCAGGCCGAGGCACAGCGGGAGGCGCAGCAGCAGGTCGTACTTGTGGACGTTGCGGAACGGGGCGAGCGCGGCGTCGAGCAGGTCCCGCTCGACGCCGCCGGCGGGCCGCAGCCCGACGTGCCCGGCCGCGACGACGACGACCCCGAGCAGGACGCCGCTGGCGAGGAAGCCGCGGTGAGGGGTCGTGCGGCGCAGCAGCGCGACGAGCCCGAGCGCCGCGACCGCCGTGGTGCAGACGACGAGCGAGGGGACCGTGACCAGCAGGAACCCGGCGGGGCGGACCGGCTCGCCCCCGACCGCGAGGTACTGCTGCCACAGGTCGTTGCCGGTCAGGACGCCCCACAGGCCGGTGACCCGCGTGGTGGTGGCGGCCGACTCGATGACGTCGAGGAACGGCGGGGAGTACTTCCCGAGCAGCAGCAGCGGCCCGAGCCACCAGGCGGAGGCGAGCGCGACGGCGACCGCCCACCACGCGGACAGCGCCCGCCGGCGCGGACCCGGGGCGCGGGTCGCCAGCCAGAGCACCCCCAGCGGCACGACGGCCAAGGTCGCGGCGGCGTTGACACCCCCCACGCACAGCACCGTGAGGCCGGACCGCAGCGCCGCCCGTCGCGGGCTGCCACGCAGCGACCCGGTGACCAGCGGCACGAGCACCCAGGGCGCGAGCGCGTACGGCCAGACCTCGACGCTGATCGCGCCGAGCTGGGCGAGCGGCCGGGGGGCCAGCGCGTAGGCGGTGGCCGCCAGCAGCCGGGTCCCGGGGGTGCCGAGCCCGAGCCGCGCCGCGAGGGCCCGCACGCCGAGGAACGCCACCACCAGCACGAGCGCCTGCCACAGCCGCTGCACCGCCCACGGCGGCAGGCCGGCCTCCTGCAGCAGGGCGAAGAACGGGCCCATCGGGAACAGGTAGCCGTAGGCCTGGTTCTGCAGCTCCCCCGCGCCGCCCTGCGGGTCCCACAGGTGCAGGCCGCGGGCCAGCAGACCGACCGGGTCCACGGCCAGGTCCAGCTTGGTGTCGGGCACCAGCAGCCCGGGCCGCTGGACGAACACCGCCGCCGTGAGCAGCAGGCACGCG
Source organism: Frankiales bacterium (assembly GCA_025965495.1). Classification (GTDB taxonomy): domain Bacteria; phylum Actinomycetota; class Actinomycetes; order Mycobacteriales; family SCTD01; genus RYN-122. The sequence continues at coordinate 2,984 of JAOPWW010000279.1, read as the reverse complement.
ACGGTGGCGCGCAGCCGCTCGACGACGGGGGTCAGAGGGGGACCCGCAGCACCAGGGCGAGGTTCCAGGTCACGACCTCGCGCAGCCCGGGCACGGCGACGACCCAGCGGGCCCAGTCGGGGTGGTAGCGGGGGCGGACGTCGACGACCTGCACGACGCCGGCCCGCTGCCGGTCCCGGGTCCAGCGCAGCATCTGTGCCACGCTGGTGCGGAACAGCGAGGTCCCGTACTCGTTCTTGGGGCGCTTGCCCTGCCTGCTGGCGTACCGGTCGGCGGCGTACCGCCCGCCCAGGTAGTGCCAGGGCGCGGTCTCGTGGCCGCCGTTGGGGGCGAGCCAGTTGTTGTAGGACAGGAAGACCAGCCCGCCCTTCGCCGTCACCCGGACCATCTCGTCGGCCATCCGCTCCGGCTGCGGGACGTGCTCGAGGACGTTCGAGGAGTAGCAGACGTCGAGCGCGCCGTCGCGGAACGGCAGCTGCAGGCCACTGCCGAGGACGGTGTCGCGGGCCACCGACCGGCCGTGCAGGGACAGCTCCCCGACGTCGGCGTCGAGGCCGACGTAGCGGGCGCCGGCGGCGCGGAAGGCGTCCGCGAAGTACCCGGGACCGCCCCCGACGTCGAGCAGGGTCAGGCCGGCCAGCGGCTGGTAGTGCGCGACCTGCCGGACGCTGTCGGCCGCGAGCAGGCTGTAGAAGGCGGCGGGGTCGGTCTGCTCGAGCGGGAACGCGCGCAGCAGCATCGCGCTGCGGGCGACGCTGCCCAGCGGGGGCAGCGCGGCGGGGTCCGGCAGGGGTCGGGACACGGCGTCGAGCCTAGGGGGACGCCCCCGGTCGTCCGGTCCGGCCGCTCTGCGCCGGGTCTGCCCGTTGTGCCGCCTCCTGGGCGGTCCTGACCCGTTGGTACTAGTCCGAGATGGCCCGCTCTGGCCACAGACACGGAACGCTCGTTCAGCGAGGCTCGTGCAGTCCCGCTCGGGGGACCGCTGAGAGGACCCTGTTGACCGTCACGACGACGAGCCCGGCCGCGCCGCGCTCAGCCGCCGCGCTCCTGCCCGCTCCTCGCCCGGCCGCGGACGCCGCGGTCGACCTGCTCGAGGTCCTGCCGTCCCCCCGTCCTGTCGGCGCGGGCGTGGTGTTCCTGAACTGGCGCGACCTCACCAACCCCGAGGGCGGCGGCAGCGAGCTCTACGTCGAGACCGTCGCGCAGCGGCTGGCCGCGACCGGCGAGGCCGTCACGGTCTTCTGCGCCGCGCACGCCAACGCCCCCCGCGACGAGGTCAAGGACGGCGTCCGCTACCTGCGCCGCGGCAACCACCTCACGGTCTACCTGTGGGCGGCGCTCCTCGGCCTGTTCGGCGGCTTCGGCGAGCACGGGCTCGTCGTCGAGGTCCACAACGGCGTCCCGTTCCTGGCCCGCCAGTGGAGCCGGCGCCCCGTCGTCGAGCTGGTCCACCACGTGCACCGCGAGCAGTGGCCGGTCGTGTTCGGCCCGGTCGGCGCCCGCGTCGGCTGGTGGCTCGAGTCCTGGCTCGCCCCCCGCGTGAACCGCCGCTGCTCCTACGTCGCGGTCTCCGACGTCACCCGCGACGAGCTCGCCGGCCTCGGCGTCGACCCGGCCCGCGTCACGGTCGTCCACAACGGCACGACGCCCCCGCTGCCGACGACGGCCGCCCGCACCGCGCACCCGAGCGTCGTCGTCCTCGGCCGCGTCGTCCCCCACAAGCGGGTCGAGCTGGTCCTGCAGGCGGCCGCCGCCCTGCGCGACGCGCTCCCCGGCCTGCGGGTCGACGTCGTCGGCGACGGCTACTGGCTGCCCGCCCTGCGCGACGAGGTCGCCCGCCTGGGCCTGGCCGACGTCGTCACCCTGCACGGCCGGGTCGACGAGCAGACCAAGGCCGACCTGCTCGCCCGCTCCTGGGTCCACGCCGTCCCGTCGGTCAAGGAGGGCTGGGGCCTGTCGGTCGTCGAGGCAGGCACCCACAGCACCCCCTCGATCGCCTTCCGCGCCGCCGGCGGCCTCGCCGAGTCGATCGTCGACGGCACCAGCGGCGTCCTCGTCGACGACGAGCAGGGCCTGCAGGACGGCCTGCGCACGCTGCTCACCGACACCGTCGAGCGCGAGCGGCTCGCCCTCGGTGCCCGCCGGCACGCCGCCCGCTTCACCTGGGCCGGCACCGCCACCGCCTTCGGCGCCGTCCTCGAGGCCGCCCGCCCCTAGCCGCTCAGTCCGCCCCCAGACCCCTCGCACGTCCCACACCAGAAGGAGCACCACCCCATGGGCACTCTCGCCACGATCATCGCCGGTATCGTCCTCGCCGGTGCCGCGACCGCCGGCGTCGTCGCCACCCAGGCCGACGCCCCCGCCGGCGGCGGCCTCCCGACCGGCGGCACCGTCGTCAGCTACGAGCAGGGCCAGTAGCCCTCCGCCTCCTCAGCACCACCCGCGCCGCCGCACCCGTCCCGAGTGCGGCGGCTGCGGCGTGCCCGAGCACGACCGGCAGCAGGCGCGTCCGCGCCGGTGTCCGGCCGCTGCCCGGGACGGCGTAGAGGCCGAGCTCCGGCGTCGTCCGCAGCACCTGCAGCCCCGCGACCTGCGTCGCGAGCACGGCCGGGTCGGCGTCACGGGTCGTCCGCTCGACGACGACCAGGGCGATGCCCGCCCGGCGCAGCGCCGGCAGCAGCGGCCCGCCCGCGGCGACCCCCGCGTCCACGACGTCGGCGACCCGGTCCTCCCCCCGCACGACCCCCCGGGCCAGCGGGAGGTCGTCGTCGACGACGGCCTGCCGGGACACCAGCCGCGGGAACGGGTCGAGCACCGTGCGGTCCCCCGTCCAGGGGAAGGCCCGGTAGAGCGTCCAGGGCAGGACCGCGACGGGGGCGTCCCCGGGCCGGGCGTCGACGGCGGCCGCGACCGCCGGCCAGTCCGTCGGGTACCGCGACGTCGACAGCCCCTCGCCGAAGGCCGCGCCCGGCAGGGCCGCGAGC
>JAOPWW010000268.1 GCA_025965495.1 Frankiales bacterium | reverse complement strand
CGACGGCGAGGACGTCTGGGCAGCCCGCACGTGGGCCGCGCGCACCTGGGCCGCCCGCACCTGGGCCGACAGCGACTGGAGCGCCCGCACCTGGTCGGCCCGCACCTGGAGCGCCCGGACCTGGTCGGCCCGCACCTGGAGCGACGCCGACTGGTCGGCCCGCACCTGGTCGGCCCGCACGTGGAGCGCCCGCACCTGGTCCGCCACCCGCTGGAGCTGACCGCGCCCCTCCAGCGCCGCCGCCCGCTGCCGATGTCTCCCTCGTGACCTCCACGAGCGAGCCGTCGGCAGCGGCGCGTCTGCCCCGCCTGCTGCTGGGGACCGCGCTGCTCAGTGCCCTGACCCAGGTCGTCGCGCGGCTGGTGGTCGCCGACGACGGGCCCGTCGTCCACGTGACCGCCGCCCTGCCCTGGGCCCACGGCTGGCTGCTGCTCGGCGTGCTGCTGGTCCTGACCGTCCTCGGGGACCAGCTGTCGGTCCCGCTGCGCCACGGGGAGCAGACCGAGCACCTGACGTTCTTCGAGGCCGCGATCCTGCTCGACGTCGCGCTGCTGCCCGCCGACGCCGCCCTGGACCTCGGGCTGCTGGCCATGGTGTTCCGGGAGGTCGTGCGGCGGCGGCCGCCCCAGAAGGCCGTCTTCAACGTCTCCATGCTCGCCACGGCCGCCGGCGCGCTCGTGCTCGTCGTCCACCTGCTGACCGGTCCCGGTGCCGGCCTGGGCTGGCGCACCGTCGTCGCCCTCGTCGCCGGCACGCTGGCCTTCGCGGCGGTCAACCTCCTGCACATCTCCCGGCTGCTGGCCGTGGTCGCCGACGTCGCGCCGTGGCAGCTGGTGCGCGAGGAGGCCCGCCTGTCGACCGTGATGGCGCTCGGCAACGTCGCCCTCGGCGGGACGGTCCTCGCGGTCTCGACGGCGGCGCCGGCGATGCTCCCCTTCACTGTCATGCCCGCAGCGGCCCTGCTGTTCGCCTACCGCGCCGCCGCCCAGGAGGCCGAGGAGCGCGAGCGCACGACCCGGCTGCTGGAGCTCTCGCAGCTGCTGGCCGGACGCCGCGAGGCCGACGACCTGCTCGCCGCCTTCCTCGAGCTCGCCCGCCAGGTCTTCGGCGCCGACCTCGCCCTGGCCGTGCTCGACGTCGGGGCGCAGCCCGGCGGCACCCACCCGCTGTCGGTCCTCGACGACCGCGAGCAGGGCAGCGACCGCCGGGTGGCGACCGGTGCCGAACGGCGCCTGCTCGAGCGGGCCGCCCTCGACGGCGCCGGTGCGCTCACCGACGACCTGCCCGAGGGCTGGGCGCGCGCGCTGGTGGCCCCCCTCGAGGCCGAGGGACGCCGCCTGGGCGCCGTCGTCCTCGCCACCCGCGACCGCTCCCGCGCGCTCGGCACCCGCGAGCTGACGCTGCTCACCCCGACCGCGTCGGCGCTGGCCGTGGCACTGCGCGGCGCGGCCCACCTGCGCCGCGTCGAGGAGGAGACCGGCAAGCTGCAGGCCGTCGTCGACCAGTCCTCGGACGGCATCCTGGTGCTGGACGGCGCCGGCGTCGTCCAGCTCTGGAGCCCGGCCGTCGAGAGGCTGTCCGGGCGCTCCAGCGCCGCCGCCCTCGGACGGCCACTGCCGGCGCTGCTGGCCACCCGCGGGGCCGACGGGACGCCGTGCGACCCCTTCCTGGTGGGCCGCTCGCTGCTGCTGCCGGCCGAGCCGCAGACCACCGTCGAGGTCACCCTGCTGCGCGACGACGGCGAGGAGCGCGTCGTCCGGTGCGCCTTCGCCGGGGTGTTCGACGACGACGGCGTGCTGCAGCGGGTCGTCGTCATCGTCCACGACGTCACCCGCGAGCGGCAGGTGGAGCGGCTCAAGGCCGACTTCATCGCCACCGTCAGCCACGAGCTGCGCACCCCGGTCACGCCCATCAAGGGCTACGCCGACCTGCTGCGGCGGCGTGGCGACCGGATGACGCCCGAGAAGCGCAACGAGTGCCTCGACGTCATCGTCGACCGCGCCGGGCACCTCGCCCGGCTCGTCGAGGACCTGCTGCTGGCCTCCCGCATCAGTGCCACCGAGAGCGCGTCCCCCGCCCAGGTCGACATGGGGCGCGACGACCTCGCGGCGCTCACCCGCCGGGCGTGCGCGGACTTCGGCGCCGACGGCGAGCGCGTGACGGCCGTCCTGCCGGACGGGCCGGTGCAGGTGGCGTGCGACCCGGTGCGGGTCATCCAGGTGCTGACCAACCTCGTCGGCAACGCGCTCAAGTACTCCACCCCCGGCACCCCCGTGCAGGTGCGGCTCGTGGTCGACGGCGGGGGCGGCCTCGCCCAGGTCGAGGTGTCGGACTCCGGCCGCGGCATCCCCGCCGACCAGGTCGAGCGGGTGTTCGAGAAGTTCCACCGGGTCGAGGACCCCATGCGCATGACGACGGGCGGCACCGGCCTCGGGCTGTACATCGCCCGGCAGCTCGCGACGGCGATGGGGGGCGCGCTCTCGTGCCGCTCCACGCTGAACGTCGGCTCCACCTTCGTCTTCACCCTGCCGCTCGCCGGGGAGGAGCTGGCCGCGGGAGCCGGACCGAGCCGGGGCCTGAGCGTGGGCCGCGGTGCGTCGGGCCGGCCGGACGCCGGGGCTCCCGTGTCGGCGGCGTCCGACGGCGACGCGGTCGTCTCCGCTCCGGTCCCCGTCCCCGTTCCCGGCCGTGACCGGGGTGCCGGGGTGGGCCTGCCGGTGGACGCGGTCGCGGTCGCGGCCGGGACACCGGGACAGGGCGGGACGGTCGCGGGCGGGACACCGGGACAGGGCGGGACGGTCGTCGGGGACGGCAGAGCAGGGCAGGGCACGAGCCCGGTCGCCCTGCGCAGGGGCCGCAACGCGCCACCGTGGGCCGTACCCCCGCCGCGCCCGGCCGAGCCAGGCGGGCCGGAGGCCCCTCAGCCGCTAGGGTGAGCGTGAGGAGAGCGCGCCAGCCGGTGCGCTGAGGCGAGGGGGCGACCCCCGCCCGCCGAGTCGAGAAGGAGGCCCCTCGTGGCCGAGACCTACAACGGTTACTGCGTGAAGTGCAAGGAGAAGCGCGACTTCGAGGGCGAGATCAAGGTCAGCGAGTCCGGCCGCCGCATGGCGCAGGGCCCCTGCCCCGTCTGCTCCACCAAGATGAACCGGATCCTCGGCAAGGCCTGATCCACCTGCCCCATCGAGGGCGGTCCCCTGAGGGGGGCCGCCCTCAGCCGTGTCCGCGGTACCAGGTCGGAGCCGGCGCGGGCACCCGGGGCAGGTCGCTCGGGACCCGGCCGAACCGCTCGACCCCGTCGTCGGCCTCCCAGGCCTCGTAGGCCGCGGACAGCTCCTCGCGGGTGCGCCCGACGAAGTTCCACCACATGAGCACCGGCGCCTCGAACGGCTCGCCGCCCAGCAGGACCGCGCGGGCGGGGCCGTCGGCGTCGACGACGAGCTCCTCGCGACCCGTGCCCAGGTAGGCCAGCCGCCCCGGCTCGACCCGCTGGCCGTCGACGGCGAGCGCCCCGTCGAGGACGACGAGCGCGTGCTCGTGGGCCCGCTCGAGCGGCAGGGCGGCGGGACCACCGTGCAGCGCGAGGTCCAGCCCCACGAGGGCCGTGTCCGCGCGCGCCGGGCTGCCGCCGCCGAGCAGCGCCGTGGTCACCACCCCGGGCAGCTCCTCCTCCGGCAGGCCGGTGTGGTGCTCGAAGGCGGGCGGCCCGGACCGCGTGGCGTCGGGCTGGGCGACCCACAGCTGCAGCCCGTGCAGCGGACCCCCCGTGCCGCGGACCTGCTCCTCGGCGTGCGACACCCCGAGGCCGGCCGTCATGAGGTTGAGCTGGCCGGGCTCGACCAGCTGCTCGGTGCCGAGGCTGTCGGTGTGCAGCAGGCGGCCGCTGAGCAGCCACGTCACGGTGGCCAGGCCGGTGTGCGGGTGCGGCCCGATGTCGAGCGGGTCCACGTCGGTGGCCGACGTGGGGCCGAGGTGGTCGGCGAAGCACCAGGCGCCGACCGTGCGCCGGGACCGTCGCGGCAGCGCGCGGCGCACCTGCACGCCCCCGACGACAGTGGCGTGCGACGGCGTCAGCTCCAGCACGGGCGGGGCCGGGACCACGGCCGCGCCCTCCGGAGGGCTGTCCCCCGGGCTCACCGGTCCGCTCACCTCGTCGCCTCCACGAGGTCACCCTGCCACGCCGTCGCAGGCCTCCGACCCGCGCTGGCACGGGCTGTGGACACCCGTCCGGCCTGTGGACGAGGCGCCGGGACGGGCTCCGGGCGGGGCACGCTCTGCGCCTGCAGCGAGGAGGCCTGACCCGTGGACCCGACGACGCACGACACCCGGCCCGCACCGCGGGCCCTGCCCGCCCTGCCGGCCCTGCTGCCGGGCCTGCGCCGCCTGTGGCGCGACGGCGAGACGCTGCAGCTCGGCCGGACGCCGGGGCGCTCGGTGGTGCTCGCGGGCATCGACGAGCCGGTCCGGCGTGCGCTCGCCCTGCTCGACGGCACCCGAGACGCCGCCCGCCTCGAGGCCGACGCGTCGCGAGCGGGCTGCGCACCGCAGCGCACGGCCGAGCTCGTCGGGCTGCTCGACAGCGCCGGCCTGCTGGAGGACGCGGCTCGTGTCGCACCGTCCCTGCTCGCGCTGCCGCGCGAGGAGCGCGACCGGCTCGGTCCCGATCTGGCTGCCCTGTCGCTCCTGACCCGCGGGCGGCCCGCCGAAGCCCTGGAGCGCCGGACGGCGGCTCGCGTGCAGGTGGTCGGGGCCGGCCGGGTCGGGACGCTGGTGGCCAGCACCCTCGCTGCCGCCGGCGTGGGGACGGTCGACGTCGTGGACGCCGGCACGACTCGCGCCGCGGACGTGGGTGCGGGCGGGCCTCAGCCGCAGGACGTCGGCCGCAGCCGTGGCGAGGCGGCTCGCCGGCACGTGCAGGAGGTGGCGCCGTCAGCGCGGTCGGGGCCGGTGGAGCTGCCGGACCTGGTCGTCCTCACCCCGGCGAAGGTCCTCGACGAGCAGCTCGCCGCCGACCTGCTGCGGCGCGGCGTGCCGCACCTGGTGGCCGAGGTGCGCGGGCAGGTCGGCGTCGTCGGCCCGCTGGTGCTACCCGGTCGGAGCAGCTGCCTGCGCTGCCTCGACCTCACCCGCACCGACCGTGACCCGGGCTGGCCGTGGGTGGCCGCCCAGCTGGGCCAGGCGCCGCCCGGACCCGTCCCGTGCGACGCGGCCCTCGCCGTCTCCGTCGCCGGCCAGGCCGCCCTGCAGGTGCTGGCCGTCCTGGACGAGGTCGCCGCTCCTGCGAGCGTCGACGGGACCCTCGAGCTGGTCCTGCCCGACTACCGCTGGCGCCGCCGCTCGTGGAGCCCCCACCCCGCCTGCGACTGCACCGCGGTCGGCGGGTGAGCCGTGACGGCGGCCCGAGGACGACACGCGGGCGGAGCGGACGGGCCGACCGCTCACGTCGGCGGGACAGGGTCGTGGTGGTGGGGGCCTGGGCACCGGGGCCGCGGCGCGAGGGCCGCGGTGCAGGGAGCGGTGACAGGGCCGCGTGCGGGAGCGCCCCACCGGGCGGCCGCGAGGCGCGAGGACGACACTGGCGGGGTGACCGACATCCCCCGCCGCGCCGTGACCCGCTCGGCGAAGCTGGCAGCCCTGCCCCTGGGGATCGCCGGGCGCGCCACGCTCGGCCTCGGGAAGCGGATCGGCGGCAAGCCCGCCGAGGCCGTGGCCGCGGAGCTCCAGGCCCGGACGGCCGAGCAGCTGTTCCAGGTCCTCGGTCAGCTCAAGGGCGGCGCGATGAAGGCCGGGCAGGCGCTGTCGGTCTTCGAGGCGGCCCTGCCCGAGGAGGTCGCCGCGCCCTACCGGGCGGCGCTGACCCGGCTGCAGGAGGCGGCACCCGCGCTGCCCGCGGCCACCGTGCACCGGGTCCTCGCCGAGCAGCTCGGTGCCGAGTGGCGGTCGCTGTTCACCTCCTTCGACGACGCTCCCGCCGCCGCCGCGAGCATCGGACAGGTCCACCGCGCCGTCTGGAGCGACGGTCGGCCCGTCGCGGTGAAGATCCAGTACCCGGGGGCCGGCCCCGCGCTGCTCGGCGACCTCAAGCAGCTGGGTCGGCTCGCCCGGGCGTTCTCCGTCCTCAGCCCGGGCCTCGACGTCAAGCCCCTGCTGGCCGAGCTCCGGGAGCGGGTCGCCGAGGAGCTCGACTACCGCCTGGAGGCCGAGAGCCAGCAGGCCTTCGCCGACGCCTACGACGGCGACCCCGAGGTCGCCGTCCCCTCCGTCGTCACCGGCACCGAGCAGGTCCTCGTGACGGAGTGGATGGAGGGCCTGCCGCTGTCGGCCGTCGTGCGCGAGGGCACCCCCGAGCAGCGGGACCGCGCCGCCGGCCTGCTCGCGCGGTTCCTGTTCTCGAGCCCGGTCCTGGCCGGACTGCTGCACGCCGACCCCCACCCCGGCAACTTCCGCCTGATGCCCGACGGCCGGCTCGGGGTCCTCGACTTCGGCGCCGTCGCCCGGCTCCCGGACGGCTCCCCGGAGCCGATCGGCCGGATCACCCGGCTCGCCCTCGACGGCGACGCCCAGGGCGTCCTGCGGGCGCTCACCGACGAGGGCTTCGTGCGGCCCGGCACGGTCCTGGACGCCGAGGCCGTCCTGCAGTACCTGCTGCCGCTGCTCGAGCCCGTCCGCAGCGAGCGCTTCCGGTTCACCCGGGAGTGGCTGCGCGCCGAGGCGCTCCGCCTCGGCGACCCCCGCTCCCCCGCCGCTGCCCTGGGCCGCCAGCTCAACCTGCCGCCGTCCTACCTGCTCATTCACCGCGTCACGCTCGGCACCATCGGCGTGCTGTGCCAGCTCGCCGGCGAGGCGCCGTTCCGCGAGGAGATGGCGCGCTGGCAGCCGGGCTTCGCGCCGCCCGGCTCGCCCGCCGCGCAGGAGGCGGCCGCGGCGGCCCGACGGCGGGTGGCTCCGCCCGCTCCTTAGCCGCGGGGCCCAGCGGGACCGCCTGGTCGTGGCGGGTGCCTCGGCGACTCAGCTCGGTCGGGCCGAGTCAGCCGTCCTGCAGCGTCCCGGACGTCCCGCCGTCCTGCAGCGTCCCGGACGCCCTGCCGTCCTGCAGCGACCCGAGCGGCCTGCCGGTGTGCACACGTGCCGGGCTCACCACCAGACCTCGTCGAGCTTTCCCTCGATCGACCGCAGGTTGTCCCGCGTGCAGGCCGCGCACAGCCAGGTCTGTCCGCGCTCGCCGACCTGCAGGGTCCACGTCGCGGGAGCGCTCGCCTCCTGCGCACCGCAGACGGCGCAGGCGACGCCGGCGCCCGGGTACACCACCGGTCAGCCCTCGTCGTCGAGCATCGCGCTGCGCAGCGCCTCCAGGCCCCGCTCACCGAGCGCGTGGGCCGCGCCCGTCTCCACGTCGAGCTCGACCGCCGCCCCCACGACACCCTCGCCGTAGGCGTAGGAGGCGATGACGGCTGTCCGCTGGTCGTCGGGCAGGCCGCGCAAGGCCTCGTCCAGCCGCTGCAGGAGGGCGGCCTCGTCGGCGCCGTCCGGCTCCTGCGCGGCTCGTCCGTCCACGACGGTGGGCGGCAGGGGGCGGCACTTGCCGTGGCGGGGCTGCTCGGGGCGGTCGGTCACGGGGCTCCTTCGACCACGACGGCGCCCGCAGGCGCGAGAGCGGGGAGTGCGGGGACGGCCCGGGGCCGGGCACGGACGGACGGTGCACCAGCCCGGGTGGCGGGAAAGACGAAGGCCGCCCCGGTCTCCCGGAGCGGCCGTCGCCTGCCTTCCCGTCAGGTCGCCTCACGGCGGTGTGTCCCTCGTGGGGACTGTTTTGGGACCGGGGGCCATGTATCGGGTCGGCACTCGTAGTGAACCCCACGGGCCGGGACCGTGTTCCAGGAACTCCAGGAACTCGGGCCTCGGACTACTGCTGAGCCGGGCCGTCCGAACCAGCCGACGACGTCGGGGACGGGGCGGACCCGGCGGGGGCGTCGGTGCCCGGCGCGGGCGGTGCCACCGAGACGTCGGGGCGGGGCGCCGCGGCGCTCTCGGCAGATGGGGCCGGAGCGGGGGTCGACGACGCAGCCGGAGCGGAGGGCGCGGACGGCGCGGAGGGCTCAGACGACGTAGACGGTGTGGACGACGGAGCCGGCCTGGAGGGCGCAGCAGGAGCGGCCGCAGCAGGCGACGCAGACGGCGTCGCCGACCCGGTCGTCGTCGGGGCGCCGCTGTCGGCGACACCACCGGCCAGCTCGGACGGGGCGCTGCCGGTGCTCAGGTCGGCGGCAGGAGCCGAGGCCGGTGCGGCCCCGGCGTCCGCCAGACCGCCGCCGAGCTCGGCCGGCGCGCTGCCGGTGTCACCACCGGCGGGAGCACCCTCAGCTCCGGTGGAGCTGCCCGGCGCGGCGCCGACGCCCTCGTGCCGGTCACGGCCGCGGCCGCGGC
>JAOPWW010000165.1 GCA_025965495.1 Frankiales bacterium | reverse complement strand
CCCGGCCGGTGCGGTCCGGGACGCAGCGCTGGTCGGCGTCGGGCAGGGGCGGCACGGTCCACGTGCCGGCGGACGCCGACGCGGCCAGGACGTCCCCGCGCCCCTGCGCGCTGGTGACCGTGTCGGTCCGCGTGCCCGGGCAGCCGGCCGGGTCGTCGTCGGCCCGCACGACCACGACACCGTCCGGGTAGGTGAGGCGCAGCAGGTACGGGGTGACGGGGGCCGACCCGGCGTCAGCGCACACGGCGGCGCCCGGACCCGCGGGAGCCAGCTGCAGGTCGGCGGCGAGCCGGTCGAGCCCGCCGGTCAGCGGTCGCTCCACGGCGAGGTCGCTGCGTGCGCCGCCCGCGGCCGGCGCGTAGCGGCAGACGACGGCCGACGTGGGCGGCTCCTGCGGCACCAGCCGGCCCCCGGTGTCGACGGTGGACGCGGGGACGCCGGTCAGCCGGACGGACGTCGGGCAGCCTCCCGGCGCCGCGGCCGGCGGGGCGTCGTGCGTGCCCGAGCTGCCGCCGCACGCCGCGAGCAGCAGGAGCAGGACCGGCAGCAGGCGACGCACTCCCCGACCGTAGACGGCGCGGTCCGACGGTCAGGAGGTCCGCAGGGCAGGGCGACCGGGTCCTCGCGCGCGACGAGGGCCGGCAGCTAGCTGCTGCCGACCCTCGTGCGTCCCCCGGTGCGGGCCGGCCGCTAGTGCGGGGCGAGCTCGCCCTCCGGCGCGGGCTCCTGGTCGACCTCGGGGGCCGGGGCGGGCCGCGCCAGGCTCAGCCCCACGCTCGCGGCCAGGACCACGAGGATCACGCCCAGGCTGACCAGCGACGGGATCTCGGGGACGGCGCTGTCGATCGTCTCGTGGGCCGCCTGCAGGACCAGCTTGACGCCGATGAAGGCGAGGATCACCGCGAGGCCCTTGCTGAGCAGGTGGAACCGCTCGAGCAGGCCGGCGAGCAGGAAGTACAGGGCGCGCAGGCCCAGGATCGCGAAGGCGTTGCTGGTGTAGACGATGAAGGGGTCGTCGCTGACCGCCAGGACCGCGGGGACGCTGTCGACGGCGAACACCAGGTCGGCCATCTCGATCGCGACGACGACGGCGAGCAGCGGGGTCGCGACCCGGCGGCCGGCCTCCTTGACGAAGAAGTGCGTGCCGGCGAACTCGTCGCGGACCGGGACGACCGTGCGCAGCAGCCGGACGCCGACGCTGGTGCTCGGGTCGAACGCGTCGTCGTCGTCCTTGAGCAGCTTGTACGCGCTGTAGAGCAGGACGGCGGCGAAGACGAACAGCACGGCGGTGAAGCGGCTGACGATCGCGACGCCGGCCGCCAGGAAGATCCCGCGGAACACCAGGGCACCGAGGACGCCGAAGAACAGGACGCGGTGCTGGTAGGCGCGGGGGACCGAGAAGTAGCCGAAGACCAGCGCGAAGACGAACAGGTTGTCGACGCTGAGCGACTTCTCGAGCAGCCAGGCGGTCGTGTACTCGACGCCGGCGGTCTGCCCGAGCACGGCGAAGACCAGACCGCCGAAGGCGATCGCGAGGCCGACCCAGAACGCCGACCACCACGCGGCCTCGCGGAAGCCGATGACGTGCGCACCGCGGTGGGCGAGCAGGTCGACGAGCAGGGCGACGACGACGGTGGCCGCGAAGGCCACCCACAACCAGAGCGGGACGTCGAGCACGGGGGTCCTCCAGGGGACGCGGAGCGGCTTGCGTGTCCCTGCAAGGGTGTCCGCCGGAGGGGCTGCCGGACAGGGCTGCGGCCGGACGGCGTCGGCGCGCGGACCTGCCGGACGTCGGCAACCGGGCGTGCCTAGAGAGCCGCGTCCGGCCAGTCGAGGAGGCGGGCACCGAGGACGGCGGCCTGCAGGGCGAAGCGCCCGGCGGGGTCGGACGGGTCGCGGCCGAGCAGCTGCTGCACCCGCTCGAGCCGGTAGGTGACGGCCCGCACCGACAGGTGCAGCGCCCGGGCGGTCGCGGTGGCGTTCGCGCCCGTGGCGTAGTACGCGTCGAGGGTGTCGAGCAGCGGGCGGGCACCCCCGCGCGCCGCCTGCAGGGGGGACAGGACGGTGGAGATCAGCTCGGCGATCGCCTCGCGGTCGCGCAGCAGGACCCGGTAGACGGCGAGCTCCGCGCTGTCGACGACCGGGGTGTCGAGCCGCAGCCGCGCGGCGAACTCGAGGGTGTCGCGGGCCTGCTCGTAGGACACCCGGACGCCCTCCGCCCCGGCCAGCGCCCGGCCGACAGCCGCCTGCCAGCCCTGCCCGAGCACCTCGGCCACCCGCGACGAGACCTGCGACGACGCCGCCTCGTCGGGTGCGGCGAACACGCAGACCAGCCGCCCGTCCTGTACGGACAGCAGGGGCGCGGCGTCGCCGTGGCGGCCGGCGAGCGCGCGGTCGACCCGTCCCAGCAGCGGCCCGGGATCGCTGCCGGCGCGGTGCGCGACGAGGACGGCGTGGGGGCTGGTCAGGTCCAGGCCGAGGTCGGCGGCGCGACCGAGCGCGCCGGCGGCGCGGAGACCACCGGCCAGGAGCGCCTCGAACACCTCGCGGCGCTCGGCCTCCAGGCGCCGGGCGAGGTCGTTGCGGGCCAGCTGGAACCCCTCGCAGAGCGCCGCCACGCCGTCGTCGGCCGCCCGCAGGACCGCCAGGCCCGCGGCGCGCACCGCGGTGGCGTCCCCCGGGAGCTCGAGCGCCTCCCAGAGCCGCCAGCTCGCCGACAGGTACAGGTCGACGAGGGCACGCAGCGGGACGCCGGCGGCGGCCGCCACGCTGCCGCGCTCGCCGTAGCCCTCGAGCTCACGACGCCGCAGCCGCCGCCCGGTGCGCGAGGCCTCCACGACGGTCGGCAGGAAGTCGCCGAGCAGGGCCGGGTCGAGCCCGCCGGCGTCGTCGGCGGCGCCGCGCGCCACCGCGGTCAGGTCCAGCGCCACGCGCACCTCCGTTGCCGGTTCCCGGCATGGTGCCACGTGGCGTCCGAGAGCCCGGCAGGCCAGGCCCGGCTTGGCTAGGGTCCCGGCCATGACCGCCCTCACCCGCGTCCCCGTCGGCGACCTGGTCCTGGACGTCGTCGACCTCGGCCCGCGCGACGCCGAGACCGTCCTGCTGCTGCACGGCTTCCCGCAGAGCTCGTGGGAGTGGCGCGCCATCTGGCCGGCCCTGCTCGAGGCCGGCTACCGCGTGGTCGCCCCCGACCAGCGCGGCTACTCCCCCGGCGCCCGCCCCGACGGCGTCGAGGCCTACCGGATGACCGAGCTGGTCGGCGACGCCCTCGGGCTGCTCGACGCGCTCGAGGTGCCGCAGGCCCACGTCGTCGGGCACGACTGGGGCGCCGCCGTCGCCGGGCACCTGGCCGGCCGTCGCCCGGGCCGGCTGCGCAGCCTCACCGCGGTGTCCGTGCCGCACCCGGCCGCGTTCGGCGCCGCCCTGCGCAGCGACCCCGACCAGCGGGAGCGCTCGCAGTACATGCTCGCGTTCAACGAGCCGGACGCGGAGTCCCGGCTGCTCGCGGACGGCGCTGCCTGGCTGCGCTCGGGCTTCGGCGCGCTGCCCGACGCCGACGTCTACGTCCGGCGCATGCAGGAGCCGGGGGCCCTCACGGCCGGGCTCAACTGGTACCGCGCGCAGACGATCGGCATGCGCGACCCGCTGCCGGCCGTGACCGTCCCCACGCTCTACGTCTGGTCCGACGGCGACGTCGCGCTGGGACCGGTGCCGGCCGCGGCGACGGCCTCGCACGTCGACGGGCCGTACCGGTTCGAGGTCCTGCACGGCGTGAGCCACTGGGTCCCCGAGGAGGCGCCCGAGCAGCTCGTCGCGCTGCTGCTCGAGCACCTGCGGACGGTCGCCGCCCAGCCCGCGTCCCAGCCGACCGGCGGGTCCTGACGCGCGGGCCGGAGGTGGCGGGCCTACGCGGCGGGGACGCCCGGGTACGGGCTGGCCTTCAGGACGCGGGCGAGGTGCGCCGCGTTGCTGCAGACGCGGGTGAGGAGCTCGAGGTCGGCGTCCTCGACCTCGTCCTGGTCGACCAGGTCGTCCCCCAGGTGGTAGGCGAGGGGGACGGCCGGGAAGGTCATCCCGAGCTCGGACAGCGCGGCCATGACGATCGACTGGACGTGGCGCGCGCCGTCCTCGTTGCCGACGACGCCGACCACCGCGACCTTGCCGAACAGCGGCGTGCGCTGCGCGTCGTCCTTCTGGCTCAGGACCGCGTTGAGGCGCTCCGGGATCTGCAGGAAGGGGCTCGCGGGCTGGCCGTTCCAGATCGGGCCGGCGACCACGAGGACGTCCGCCGCGTCGATCTTCGCGCGGACGGCGGGCCAGCCGTCGCCGTCGCCGAGGTCGTCGAGCAGGCCCGGCCGCACGTCCTCGTCGACGATCCGGACGACGTCGGTCGTCGCGCCCTCGAACTGCTGGAGCATGAGGCGCGCGAGGCGGTCGGCGCTGCTGGGCTCGGGGCTGCGCTTGAGGGTGCAGACGAGGGCCAGGACGTTCAGGGGGGCGGGCTGGGTCACGGGTGTCCTCCGGGTCATGGGGGTGTCACCTCGACTCTCCCCCGGTGGGCGACGGCTACGCGTTGGCGGTGCGGGGACCCGGGGCCGGCCCGCTCGGGACCTGCAGCAGCCGGCGCGTGCGCGGACCGGTCACCGGGCACGGGCCGCCCGTGGACGTGGGGCAGGCGGCGGAGCTGGTCCGCGTCGCCCGTCCCGGCCTGCGGCTGCACCGGCGGCCGTCCCTGCCCGACGAGCTCGTCCTGGCCGGCGGCGGCGAGGTGTTCCGCCTGCCGCGGGCCGCGTCCGCCGTCGTCCGGGCGTCCGTCCACGTCGTCGCGCTCGCGCGGCTGGTGCCGCTCGTGCCGGTGGCGCTCGCCCCGCCCCGCTACGTCGGGGTCCTCGCCGACGGCGAGACCCCCTTCACCGCCGAGCGGCGCCTGCCCGGGGCCCGACCGGCCGCGCTGACCGGCATCGCGCTCGGGCAGGTCGAGGGGGTGGTCGAGGCGCTCCTGGCGGTGCCGGAGCGGGAGGCGCGGCAGTGGGGCGTCCGAGGGGCTCCTGCCGGGGTCCTGCTGCACGGCGCGCTGGGAGCGGACGCGCTGCTCGCCGATCCGCGGACGGGCCTGCTGACCGGCGTCGTCGGGTGGGACCTGCGGCTCGGTGACGAGGGGGACGCTCTGCAGGCCGACCTGGCCGCGCTGCTCTAGCGTCCCGTCGGTGCGCCTCGCGACCTGGAACCTGCTGCACGGCCGGTCGATCACCGACGGGCAGGTCGTGGCGTCCCGGCTGGCCGAGGGGGCGCGGCTGCTCGACGCCGACGTGCTCGGGCTGCAGGAGGTCGACCGGGGGCAGGCCCGCACCGGCGGGCGCGACCTCACGGCGGAGGTCGCCGAGGCGACGGGGGCCGTCGCGTGGCGCTTCGTGCCGGCGGTCCTCGGGACGCCCGGCGAGGACTGGCGGGGCGCGACCGAGCAGGACGAGGCGGAGGCGGGGGCGCAGTACGGGATCGGGCTGGTCTCGCGCTACCCGGTCCGGGAGTGGCACGTCGTGCGGCTGCGCGCCGCGGGGGTCCGGGCGCCGATCCTCATGCCCGGGACCTCCCAGGTGGTCTGGCTGCAGGACGAGCCCCGGCTGGCGCTCGCGGCGGTCGTGGAGACGCCGCACGGCGTGATGACGGTGGCGACGGCGCACCTGTCGTTCCTGCCGGGGTGGAACGGCGCCCAGCTCCGGACCGTGACGAAGGCCCTGTCGGGGCTGCCCGGACCGCGGGTCCTGCTGGCGGACCTGAACATGCCGCCGCCCTTCCCCCGGGTGCTGACCGGCTGGACGGTGCTGGCCAAGGCGCCGACCTACCCCTCGACCGGTCCCCGGATCCAGCTCGACCACGTGCTGGCCTCCGGGACGCTCCCGCCGGTCCGCGGGGTCTCGACGCCGGCGCTGCCGCTGTCGGACCACTGCGCCCTGGCCGTCGACCTGTAGGCGCGCTCGGTCCTGCCGACCGGGCTCCGTCCCGCACCAGGAGCCGTCCCCTCAGCCCTCCTCCACCAGCGGCACGGACCGCACCAGCGCCCGCAGCCCCTCGGCGTCGAGCAGGTCGACCGGGCGGACGGTCCGGCCCGTCCCGACGTGGTGGAAGGCCGCGGTCACGGACTCCAGCGGCACGCCCGCCAGGTGCGACCAGGCCAGGCGGTAGGCGGCGAGCTGGACCGCAGCGGCGTCGGCGTCCGCCCCGGTCGGCTCGCGGCCGGTCTTCCAGTCGACGACGTCGAACCGCCCGCCGGGCTCGGCGAACACCGCGTCCATCCGGCCACGCACGAGCACGCCCTCGACGTCGGCCTCGAACGGCACCTCGACCTCCAGCGGCGCCCGGCCCCACCAGGTGCTGCGCCGGAAGGCGTCCTGCAGGGCCTCGAGGTCGCGGTCCGGACCGCCGGCGTCGGCGCTGCCGGGGAGCTGGTCGTCCTCGAGCAGCTGCGGCAGGCCGAACACGCTGTGCTCGAGCCAGGCGTGGAAGGCCGTGCCGCGCCGGGCGACCGGGGAGGGCCGCCGGGGCACGGGCCGCAGCAGGGACCTAGCCAGGCCCTCGGGGTCGCGCCGGAGCTCGACCAGGCCGCTGACCGACAGGGACGCGGGCAGGACCGCCTCGGTCCTGCGGCTGCGCCGCCGGCGGGCCTCCTCCCCCAGGCGCCGCAGGTCGTCGTCCCAGCCGGCCACGAGGGCCGCGGCGGCCGGCGCGAGGGCGAGCGGCTCGTCGGGCACCCCCTCGGCGAGCAGCACCCGGACCCGGGCGGCCGCCGCCTGCACCCGGGGGTCGGCGGGAGCGTCCGGGAAGGGCCAGGCGGCGGTGCGGCTGGTGGTCGTGACCGGGTTCTCCAGGGGCGCCTCCTCCACCCAGACGTCGACCTCGCCGGCGCCCTGCAGGCACGCCTCCCGGGCCTGCTCGAGGAACTCCGACGGCCCCAGCGGGCGCTTGCCCTCGCCCCAGTGGTGCCCCGCGCAGAGCAGCACGTCCTCGGCGCGGGTGAACGCGACGTAGGCCAGCCGCCGCTCCTCGCGGGCGTCGCGTGCGTCGTTCTCCTCGTCGTGGGCGCGCAGGCCCTCGGGGTCCAGCCCGCGCAGCCGGGGGAGGTCGTCGCGGTCGCCGCGCAGGGGGAAGGGCAGCAGCCGCGCGTTGGTGGTCCAGCTCGTCGACGCCGAGGGCTTGGCGGGGAAGACCGCCGACCCGCCGCTGGTGCTGCGGGCAAGGCCCGGCACGGCGACGACCGGCCACTCCAGGCCCTTGGCGGCGTGGACGGTCATGAGCTTGACCGTGTCGGCGCCGCTGGTGGCGCCGGTGTCGAGGCCGTTCTCCTCCTCCTCGGCGGCGCCCAGGTAGGCCAGGAACGCCGACAGGACGCTCCCTCCCGCGCCGTCCTGGGCGGCGTCGCCGGCGAAGGCCGCGGCGGCGTCGGCGAAGGCGTCGAGGTCGGCCCGGGCCGCCGAGGGGGCGCCGGCGCCCGGCCGGGCAGCGACCTCGACGTCGAGGCCGAGGGTGCGCTCGACGTCGGCGACGAGGTCGGGCAGCGGCTGGTCGAGCCGGCGCCGCAGGGCGCGCAGCTCGTCGCGCAGGACGGTCAGGCGGCGGCGGCCCTCGGCCGACAGCGGGTCGCCCGGCCCGTCCGGCGGGAGCTCGTCGAGGGCGTCGACGAGGGAGCCCGCCGCGGTGTCGTCGACACCGAGGACGACCTTCTGCAGCGGGTCGTCCGGCAGTCGCGCGCCGGTCCGGACGAGCTCGCGGGCTCGCCGGCCCAGGGCGGTCAGGTCGCGCGGTCCGAGCCGCCAGCGCGGCCCGGTGAGCAGGCGCAGCAGGTCGGCGTCGGCGGTCGGGTCGTCGAGCACGCGCAGGGTGGCGACCAGGTCGGTGACCTCCGGGACGGCCAGGAGCCCGCCGAGGCCCACCACCTCGACCGGGACGCCCCGGGCCTCGAACGCCTCGCGCAGGCGGGGGAACATCGCGCGCTTGCGGCACAGCACCGCGGCGCGGGCCCAGTCCGGCTCGCCCGCTGCGGGCTGCTCCAGCGCGCGGACGGCTGCGACGACGCCGTCCGCGACCCAGGCCGCCTCGGCCTCGACGTCCGGCAGCAGGGCGCACCGCACGACGCCGTCGTCGTCGGCGCCCGGCGCGGGCTCGAGCTCGGGGACGGGGACGCCGGTCGTGCGCAGCGGCGCGCTGATCGCGTTGGCGAGCAGGAGGATCCGGCCGCCGTTGCGGTAGGTCGTGCGCAGGGTGCGGGGGGTGCTGCGACGGGCGCCGAACACCGAGGGGAACCGGCGCAGCGTCCCGGCGCTCGCGCCGCGCCAGCCGTAGATGCTCTGGCAGGGGTCGCCCACGGCGGTGACCGGGTGGTCGTCGCCGAACAGGGCCGAGAGCAGCACCTCCTGCGCGGCGCCGGTGTCCTGGTACTCGTCGAGCAGGACGACCCGGGAGGTGGCCCGCTCGGCCTCCCGGACCTCGGGGCAGTCGCGGGCCAGCCGGGCGGCGAGGGCGACGACGTCACCGAAGTCCAGCAGCTCGCGCTCCCGCTTGAGCTGGGCGTAGCGGTCGACGATCGGCAGCAGCTGCTCGCGCGCGCGGTGGCAGGCCACGACCTTCCTGCCCGGCGCCTGCAGCTTCACCGCCGTCGCGGCCATGGCGTCCAGGCGCCGCCCCACGTCGCGGACCGCGTCGGCGTCGACGAGGTGCTCGGCGAGGTCGCCGGCCAGCGACAGGACAGCCTGCACGACCGTCGACTCCGCCCAGGGGACGTCCTCCATCGGGCCGTCGTAGGACCCGACGGCCCGGGCCGCGAGCTGCCAGCTGGTGGCGGGCGTGACCAGCCGGGCGCCGGGCTCGCGCCCCAGCCGCAGGGCGTGGTCGCGGACGAGCCGGGCGGCGTAGGCGTGGTAGGTCGAGACCGTCGGCTCGAGGTCCAGCTCCTGCCCGGGCGTGGGCGGCAG
>JAOPWW010000132.1 GCA_025965495.1 Frankiales bacterium | reverse complement strand
CGAAGGTCTTGCCCGGTGCCGGCTTCTCGGTCAGAGGCGTCGAGATGTTGAGCTTCGCGGGCGTCGACAGGTACGGCTTGATGAACGCCTGGGCCCGAGCGACGGAGTCCGAGGCGCCAGCGGCACCAGCGGCACCAGCGGCCTGGGACGCGCCCGCCGACGCCGCCGACGACTGCGCCGTCGCGTCCTGGGCTGAGCACGCGGTCGCGGTCAGCGCGAGCGCAGAGACGAGGACCAGGCCGGCTCTGGCTCGCGACCGGCCGGCGAGGCGCAGTCTGGTCCTCCGTGCGGTCAACGCGTGCGAGCTGCTCATGCGGTCGAGTCCTCCTGAGGATCCCCGCCCCGACGACGTCGGGGCCTGAGGGTGGAGCGCGGTCGGGCTGGTCAGCCGCACGGACCCGGGCCAGGACCTGACCCGGGAGCCGCTCGGCGTTCTCGCGGACCCTCTTCGCCCTTCACACTCTTGACCAGCGTTTGGTCTGGCCAATGGAACTCTAGGCCAATAGGACGAACTGTCTCAAGGTGACTGCCGCAGGCGCGCAGGACCACCTCACGCCCTCGCGCTCACGGGGCCGCCGGGACGTACGGCCCTGTCGGACGAGCCGTGGACGGGCGAACGTCGTGTCGTCCTGCACTCCCAGCCCGGCGCTGCGGCCGTGAGACCGGCGTCGAACCACCCGTCACAGGAGCCGACATGCCCGACCGTCCGACGCGAGTCCTCGTCATCACCGACCACCCCGAGCCGCAGCCCGCGCTGCTCGCGGCGATCCGGGAGCGGACGGGACGGCCGCCCGTGCAGTTCCGGGTCCTGGTGCCCAACCCCGCGCACGCCGAGGTCCACCTGCTCCACCCGGAGCGACGCGACCGGGCCGACGCAGCAGAGCGCTTGCTGCGCGCACACCTGGCGGCCTTCGAGGAGGCCGCCGGCGGCCCCGTGGGCGGGTCCGTGTCGGTCCGGAACGACCCCTACGACGGGGTCGAGGCGGTCATGGCCGGCGAGCCGGTCGACGAGTTCATGGTCGCGCTGTCCGCTTCCGGCCTCAGCCGCGCGCTCCACCTCGACCTGCCGCACCGGCTCGCGCACTTCGGGCTCCCGGTCCACGTCGTGGCCGGGCCGGTCCCGGTCCCCGCCTGACCAGGGGCGCGCAGGTCCTCGGCGCCGTCGGTCACGAGGACGGGACCTTGTCCCCTGGTCCCGACCGGGCCGCGCCGCCGATGCTGTCCGTCAGCACGTCGGGGGCACCCTGCGTCGGCTGCTCAGCCGGCTGCTCCCCGCCGTCCCGCCGAGCTGTGCCAGGAGGCCGATCGATGCTGGTTCCACCACGACCGGGCTCGGCGCACGACGCCGGGTCGTCCCGTACCGCTGCGCAAGACGAGCCGGACGTCGTGGCGCGACACGCGGTGCTGGCTGCCGCGGAGGCCATCGCCGCGCAGGCCGCCGCAGACATCGCCGCGGAGGCAGCCAGGACCGCAGGGACGGCCGTCCTGGTCGCGGCCACCGCGACCAGCAGTGCGGAGGTGCGCGCCAAGTCCTCGGCGGACCTCGCCGCGCGCGCTGCGGCCGACATCGCCGCCGAGGCCGCTCTCACCGTCGCGGCCATGCTGACGGCCTCCACCGCCGCCGCCGACCGAGCAGCCGCCCGTGTCGCCGACCACACCAGCAAGGGCTCCACACCGGCAGCCCTGGCGGCAGGGCTGGCCGCTGACGCGGCCGTCACTGCCCGAGCCATGGTCGACGCGGCCACCGTCGCGGCGGCCACCGTGCTGGCACAGGCCGAGCTGGTCGCGCAGGTGGCAGCCGCGGCCACCGCCGGCATGCTCCGCGAGGCCGCCGACAGCGCTGAGGCGATGGTGGCAGCAGCGCGGGAGGCAGCCGAGAGGACGATGGCCGTCGCCGAGGGTGTGGCCCGTGCCGCGGCGGTCTCGAGCGCGGACGACCACACGGGCACGACCCCACCGGTCGAGCACGTCGTCGCCCGGGTCCTCGCCGGCGCCGACTCCCGCGACCAGGACGCCGAGCACCGGGACCGCACGGCCCGAGGGCGCGACCTCACTCCCCGTGCTCGGCCGGTGTCCGCCGCCGCCCAGCGCGCCAGGTCCACCGTGGAGCGCATGCACGCCGCTCGTGACCGGGACTGGAGCGCCTCGGACCGCGCCGACCTCATCGCAGCACTGCGACACGTCCAGGACCTGCTCGCGACCAGCCGGGCGCCGTCCGCACGAGCGGCGGAGGACACCAGCGGCTGAGGGGCTCGCGGGGCCCGGCGGTGACAGCTGTCCCGACGTGGACGAGCTGAGTGCGCGAGATCGCGTCGACGCCCTCGACGTGCTCGGACCCGAGCTCGCTGACCAGCCCGACGCACACGTTCTCCCGCACGCCGGGACGCAGGAAGGCGCAGAGGTCCTCGCAGGCCGCGTCGACCATGAGGCGGCCTGGGTGAGCAGCCGGTCTCGTCCGGCGTCGTGATCCGCCGCGCCTCCAGGAACACCTGCTGCTCGCCGACGACCGGTGCCCCGAGCGCCTGCAGGGCGAACAGCACGGGCGGCTCGACGACGTCGACGCCGATCACCTGGC
>JAOPWW010000119.1 GCA_025965495.1 Frankiales bacterium | reverse complement strand
GACGGCGAGCGCCGCCGCACCGGCCTTGGCCGCCGTGCTGACGCCCGCCTGTGCGCCCTCGTAGGCCACGGCCGGGAGGGTCCGGGGGTCGGCGACGACCTGCTTGAACGCCGAGCCGGACCGGAACTTCGGGACGGAGGTCTCGGCGACGTCGACGGTCTCGCCGGTCGAGGGGTTGCGGGCGGTCCGGGCCGCGCGCTCGACCTTCTCGAAGATGCCGAAGCCGGTCAGGGACACCTTCTCGCCGGCCGCGACGGCCCGGGTGATGACGTCGAGCACGGCCTCGACGGCCGCTCCCGCGGTCCGCTTGTCGCCGATGCGCTCGGTGACGGCCTCGATCAGCTCGGCTCGGTTCAACGCTCGACCTCCGACGGTCCTGCCGTGCGGGGCGCCCTGCCCCGGGCGGAACCTAGGGCCAGTGCGGTGCCGGGGCCAGCAGCCGCGCCGTCACTCCGGGGCTGCGCGTCCCGCGGCGAGGTCGGCCAGGAACGCCTCGAGGCGCGCGGCCGCGCGTCCGACGTGGTGCTTGCTGGCGTCGCTGATCGCCACCAGCCGACGCGCGGCGCGAGCCTTGTCGTCGGCGGAGAGGTCGGTCTCGCGCAGGGCGCGGTGGGCCTGCAGCAGGCGCTCGGCCAGGGCCTGCGCCTGCTGCTCGGGCCCGGTCACACGTGCGGCAGGAAGGCCGGCCGCTGCTGCTCGAACGCGCTGATCTCGGCCTCGTGGCGCAGCGTGAGCCCGATGTCGTCCAGGCCCTCCATGAGCCGCCAGCGGGTGAAGTCGTCGAGCTCAAACGACGCCGCGATCCCTTCGGCCCGGACCTCCCGCGCGCCGAGGTCGACCGTCACGGGCGCGGCCGGGTCGGCCTCGACGAGGTCCATGAGCGCGGCGACGACGTCGGACGGCAGCTGCACCGGCAGCAGCCCGCCCTTGAGGCTGTTGCTGCGGAAGATGTCGCCGAACCTCGGGCTGACGACGGCCCGGAAGCCGAAGTCGGTGAGCGCCCAGACGGCGTGCTCGCGGCTGGACCCGGTCCCGAAGTCCTCACCGGCCAGCAGCACGCTCGCGCCCTGGACCCGGTTGAGCACGAAGGAGGGGTCCTGGCGCCACTCGCTGAACAGGCCCTCGCCGAAGCCGGTGCGCTGGACCCGCTTGAGCCAGTCGCTCGGGATGATCTGGTCGGTGTCGACGTCGTTGCGGCGCAGCGCGGCCGCGGTGCCGGTGTGGGTGGTGAAGGGGTCCACGGCTCAGGCTCCGGTCTGGACGGGGGGCAGGTCGGCGGGCGCGGTCAGCCGGCCGGTGACGGCGGTGGCCGCGGCGACGGGCGGGCTGACGAGGTGGGTGCGGCCGCCCCGTCCCTGCCTTCCCTCGAAGTTGCGGTTGCTCGTGGAGGCGCTGCGCTCACCGGGCGCGAGGGTGTCGGGGTTCATGCCCAGGCACATCGAGCAGCCGGCGTTGCGCCAGTCGAAGCCGGCGTCGGTGAAGACCCTGTCGAGGCCCTCCTGCTCGGCCTGCAGCTTCACCAGCATCGAGCCGGGGACGACGATCGCCCGGACGCCGTCGGCGACCCTGCGCCCGCGGAGCACGTCGGCCGCCGCGCGCAGGTCCTCCATGCGCGCGTTGGTGCACGAGCCCAGGAACACGGTGTCGACGGCGACCTCGCGGAGGGGCGTCCCCGCCGTGAGGCCCATGTAGGTCAGGGCGCGCTCGGCGGCGTCCCGCTCCCCGCCGGCGGGCAGCGACTGCGGGTCCGGGACGACGTCGCCCAGCGGCACGCCCTGCGCCGGGTTGGTGCCCCAGGTGACGAACGGCGTGATCGTGGTCGCGTCGAGCACGACCTCCTTGTCGAAGGCGGCGTCGTCGTCGGTGCGCAGGGTGCGCCAGGAGGCGACCGCGGCGTCCCAGTCGTCGCCCTGCGGCGCCTCGGGGCGGCCCTGCAGGTAGGCGAAGGTCGTGTCGTCGGGCGCGACCATGCCGGCCCGAGCGCCCCACTCGATGCTCATGTTGCAGACCGTCATGCGGCCCTCCATGGACATCTCCTCGAAGGCCTGACCGCGGTACTCCACGACGTGGCCCTGGCCGCCGCCCGTGCCGACCTGGGCGATCAGCGCGAGGACGAGGTCCTTGGGGGTGGTGCCGGGCGGCAGGCTCCCCTCGACGGTGACGGCCATCGTCTTCGGCCGCACCAGCGGCAGGGTCTGGGTGGCCATGACGTGCTCGACCTCGCTGGTGCCGATGCCGAAGGCCAGCGCGCCGAACGCGCCGTGCGTGCTGGTGTGGCTGTCGCCGCAGACGATCGTCATGCCCGGCTGGGTGACCCCGAGCTGCGGGCCGATGACGTGCACGATCCCCTGGCCGGCGTCGCCCATCGGGTGCAGCCGGACGCCGAACTCCGCACAGTTGCGCCGCAGGGTCTCGACCTGGACCCGGCTGACGGGGTCGGCGATGTCGGCCGTGCCGGCGTCGGCGAGCAGGTCGGTGGGGACGTTGTGGTCCTCGGTGGCCAGGTGCAGGTCGGGGCGGCGCAGCGGCCGGCCGGCCAGGCGCAGGCCGTCGAACGCCTGCGGGCTGGTCACCTCGTGGACCAGGTGGAGGTCGATGTAGAGCAGGTCCGGCTCGCCCTCGGCGCGGCGCACCAGGTGCGCCTCCCAGACCTTCTCGGCGAGCGTCGTGCCCATGTGGTCCGTCCTCTTGCTTCTCAGCATGTGAGATGGCAGTGTCAGTACGTGGAACACAGTAGCGGAGTAGGGGTCCTTGACAAGGCCGTCCTCGTCCTCGACGCCGTCCAGGGCGGCGCCACCAGCCTGGCCGCCCTGACCGAGGCGACCGGCCTGTCCCGCGCGACGACGCACCGGCTCGCCGTCGCCCTGGAGAGCCACCGGCTGCTGGCCCGCGACCGCGAGGGTCGCTGGCGGCTCGGCCCCCGCCTGGGCGAGCTCGCGGGCGGCGGCAGCAGCGACCCGTTGCTGGACCGCGCCCCCGCCGTGCTGGCCCGCCTGCGCGACGTCACGGGCGAGAGCGCTCAGCTCTACCGCCGGTCCGGGGACCGCCGCGTCTGCGTCGCCGCCGCCGAGCGCGGCAGCGGCCTGTGCGACACCGTCCCGGTCGGCACCAGCCTGCCCATGACGGCCGGCAGTGCCGCCCAGGTGCTGCTGGCCTGGCGCTCCGCCGACCCGCTCCTGGACGCCGCGTCCTTCACCCCCCGAGTCCTGGCCGACGTCCGCCGTCGCGGCTGGGCCGCCTCGGTCGCCGAGCGGGAGCAGGGCGTCGCCTCCGTCTCGGCTCCGGTCCGCGGGCGCGACGGGGCGGTGGTCGCCGCCGTCAGCGTCAGCGGGCCGCTCGAGCGGCTGACCCGCTCCCCCGGCCGCCTGCACGCCGACGCCGTCGTCGCGGCTGCCGCGGAGCTCAGCCGGCCCTGACGGCGCCGGCCGGGTGGCGCACACTGCGCCCATGACGCTGCTGGCGGACCGGGAGGGCGCGGCGCACGGCTTCGGCGCACCCACCCCCCGAGCGGCCCGGTCCCGGGCCGCCGTCGGCGGGACCGTGTCCACGGCGCTCGTCGTCGGCGCTCTGTGCGCCGTCGGGCTCGGGGGGCCGCTGCTCCTGCTGGTCGCGGGAGCCGGGGTCGTGGGGACGCTCGCGTCCTGGCTGCTCGAGCGAGGAAGGCCCTCCTCCTGGCCGGAGGCGCGCTACGGCGCGGTCGGCGTCGCCCTGGCGCTCGCGGTGCTCCTCGCGCTCGGCTGGTCCGACCCCGGGTTCCTCCTCGCCGTCGGGTTCGTCGCGCTCCCCGCCGGCGCGGCGGGCGGGGCCGTCGCCGGTCTCGTGGCCGCCCGACTGCCGGCGCGGCTGCTGCCCGGGGCGGCCTGTCTCGGCGTCGCCGTGCTGGCCGGCTCGGGCGTGGTGGCCGTCCAGCGGATGCTGCCCCCGCTGCCCGGCAGCTACCTGCTGGTGGAGGGTCCGAGCACGGCGGGGTCGGCGGGAGCGCTCGCGGGTCGCGTCGCCGCCGGCCTGCGAGCCCAGCCGGACCCGCTGTCCGACGCCGCCTGGGCGAAGGTCGCGGCGTCGGTCGTGACGCCGCTCGAGGGCGGCCGGACGAGCATCGGCTACGCGCGGACAGCGGCCGGCCGCCGGATCACGGTGCTCGCGTCGGGTCAGCGGGCCTGCGTGGACGTGCGGCGCGACCGGGTCGACACCTACGCGGGCACGTGCCGCCAGCCGTGACCAGCCTCGCCGGCGGACCCGGTCGGACCAGGACAGGACCACCCGTACCGGTCATGGCGCCCGTGGCGCAGCGGACGCACGCTGGGTGCACACCGCCCGCCCCCTCCGGAGGTCCCCGATGCGCCCCACGCTCTCGCTCGTCCAGGTCGTCCCCGCTCCGCGCGAGCAGGACGAGTCCCTGCCGCTCACGGTGCCGGTCGCGGGCGCCGGCGAGACGCCGTGGCGGTCCGAGGGCGAGACGACGTGGGTCCCTGCCGCCCTGCTCCTCGCCGCCGCCGGCCGCTGCTCCTGCGACGACTGCTGCGCGGTCCTCGCGCGCACCAAGGCCCGCCGGCAGCTCGCCGCGGTCTAGCGGTCCGGCGCGACCGACGGCGTCCTCATGCGGCTGCCGTGGCCGGCAGCTCGCCGCGGTCTAGCGGTCCGGCGCGGCCGACGGCGTCCTCACGCGGCTGCCGTGGCCGTCAG
>JAOPWW010000098.1 GCA_025965495.1 Frankiales bacterium | reverse complement strand
CCGCGCCCGTCTCGATCGCGGCGACGCCGTCCGACAGCACCAGCTCGATGCCCTCGCAGCGGACGGCGTCGGCGAGGAACTCCCCGACGTCGGGGTCGAAGGTGCCGACCGGCGTCGCGGACCGGTCCACGACCGTCACGTCGAAGCCCCGCACCTGGCAGGCCTCGGCGATCTCCAGCCCGATGTAGCCGCCCCCGACGACGACGACCTTCCGGACCCGACCGCTGTCGAGCTCCGCCCGGAGGTCGACGCCGTCGTCGAGGGTCTGCACGCCGTAGACGCCGTCGGCGTCGATGCCCGGGACGGGTGGGCGCATCGGGACGCTGCCGGTGGCGTAGACGAGGGAGTCGAACGGCTCGGTGCCCTCCCCGTCGGGTCCCCTCCAGCGCACGACCCGGCTCTCGAGGTCGATCGCCGTCACCTCGGTGCCCATCCGCAGGTCGATGCCCGCGGCCCGGTGCTGCTCGGGCGTCCGGGCGACCAGCGCGGCCTCGCTCTCGACCGCGCCGCCGATCCAGTAGGGGATCCCGCAGGCGCTGTAGGAGGTCGCGCGGCCCTTCTCGAAGGCCACGATCGACAGGTCGTCCGGCCCCCGGCGCTTGCGCGCCTGGCTCGCCGCGCTCATCCCGGCGGCGTCACCGCCGACCACCACCAGCCGCTCGGTGCTCACGCCGCCCTCATCGACGGACCGTAGCCTGGCCCGGTGCCGCCGACGCCTGTGACGACCCTCGCCCTGCCCGCCCTGCTCGACGGCCAGCACCTCGTCGAGACCTTCGGGCTCGCCGGCCTGCTGCTGATCGTCTTCGCCGAGACCGGCCTGCTGGTCGGCTTCTTCCTGCCCGGCGACTCCCTGCTGTTCTCCGCCGGCTTCGCCGCCGCGGGCGGCATCCCCGGTGTCCACCCGCCGCTGGCCCTCGTGCTGCTGCTGGTGCCGCTGGTCGCGATCGCGGGTGCCCAGTGCGGCTTCCTCATCGGGCGCAAGGCCGGCCCGGCGCTGTTCGAGCGCGAGGACTCACGGTTGTTCAAGCGCTCCTACGTCACCAAGGCGGACGAGTTCATCGAGCGCTACGGCGAGGGCAAGGCCATCGTCCTGGCCCGCTTCATCCCCATCGTGCGGACCTTCCTCAACCCGCTCGCCGGCGCGACCGACATCTCCGCCCGCACCTTCTTCCTCTGGAACTGCGTCGGCGGCGTCCTGTGGGGGGTCGGGATCAGCCTGATCGGCTACTTCCTGGGCCACAACCAGTTCATCGGCAAGAACCTCGAGGTCTTCGCGCTGCTCATCGTCGCGATCAGCGTCCTGCCGATCGCGTTCGAGCTGCTCAAGGCCCGCCGCCGCAGGACGGTCTAGGCCTCCAGGGCGTCGTCGTCGGGCCGCTCCACGCCGAGCGCGCGGGCGACCAGCGAGCTCGGGAACGTGTCCAGCCGGACGTCGAGGGCCCGCACGTTCGCGGTGTGGAACCGCCGCGCCGCGGCGATCCGGTCCTCGGTCTCGGCGAGCTGGGCCTGCAGCTGCTGCACCGGCCCGGTCTGCAGGACGGGGAGCGCGTGCAAGGCGCGCGTCAGCCTCTGCTCGGCCGGGGCGACCTCCGACCCGCTCGCCTCGACCGCGGCGTCCCGGGCGGCGACGAGCTCACGGAGCAGATCGCCCTCGTGCTGCTCGTACGCGCGGACCGTCTCCACCAGTGCCGGTACGAGGTCCTGCCGGCGGCGCAGCTCCACCTCGACCTGCCGCGCCGACTCCTCGACCAGGTGCCGCTGCCGCACGAAGCGGTTGGACGCGACCGCCACGTACAGCGCGAGCAGCACGACGAGCGCCGCCAGCAGCTCGACCGTCACGCGCGGTCCTTCCAGACGAACGAGGGGACGCCGTCGAGCAGACCGCTCACGGTCTCGAGGCGGACCAGCAGCTCCTCCGGGTCCAGCCGCCCCGCCTCCCACGTGACCGCGCAGCCGCCGTGCAGCCGGACCGCGACGTCGGGACGCTCCAGCAGCAGCTGCATCGTGCGGGCCGGCAGGACGTCGTAGGCCAGGCGGGGGTCGTCGGCCCGGACCCGGTAGCGCGCGTTGAAGTCCTCGCTCTCCAGCTCGATCCCCCTGCTGAACACCCGGGGCAGCCAGCTCGCCTGGAGCTCCACCAGCGGCAGCGGCGCCGGGAGCCGCAGGAGGGCGACGCTGTAGCGGTGCACGCGGGTCTGCCGCTGGCCGTTGCCGTCGGTCGTGTGCGTCCGGTAGCTGTAGGCGAACGCGACGACGTCGCGCCCCCGGAACGTGCCGGTGAGGACGTCCTCGCAGCGGCGGCCGCTCCCGCGTCCGAAGGGCTCGCCGTCGAGCTCACGCGCCCAGGTGTCGTCCCGTCGGACCAGGGACCAGCCCTGCTCCGTCGCGAAGGCCCGCAGCGCGGCGGCCCGACGTCGCTCCAGCCGGTAGGCGGCGCCACCGACCGCGAGCGCGGCGACGACGGCCACCACGGGCACGAGCAGGCCGACGTCCACGCGCGCAGTGTGCCGCC
>JAOPWW010000097.1 GCA_025965495.1 Frankiales bacterium | reverse complement strand
CCAGCCGAAGGGCCGCCACAGCAGCGGCTCGAGCACGCGGACCGCCTGGACCCGGCCGGGCGGCACGGCCTGAGTCCGGGTGTCGAGCAGGCCCGACCGGAGCCGGAGGCCCTCGGGCGACTCGGCGACCGTCGCGCCGTACTCCGCCAGGACCCGCCGCACCGACACGCCCCCCGTCGCGAGCACGACCGAGGCGCCGGTGCCGAGCAGGGGGAGCGCGGCCGAGGGCTGCACGGCGAGCACGACCAGCAGCGCGACGAGCACCAGCAGCGACACGATCGCCGGCCCGCCCAGCAGCACCGAGCCCACGAGCGCCCCGGTGGGGACCTGCACCAGGACCTGCTCCGCGACGTGCACCGGGCCGTGCGCCGGGTCGTGCGCGGGGTCCTGCGCGGTGGTGCGCCGTCCCCCGGCGAGCAGGACCTCCTGCAGCCGGCGCGCGTCGGCCTCGGACAGGTAGCGCAACGGCGCCTCGGTGTCGTCGCCGCCCACGACCTCGAGCCGCAGCTCGGCCAGCCCGAGCACGCGCGCCGCCAGGGGCCGCACGACGTCGACGCTCTGCATGCGCGCCAGCGGCACCCGGCGGGCCCGGCGCACCAGCACCCCGCTGTCGACCTGCAGCTCCCCGGCCTCGACCCGGTACCGCGTGGTGCGCCAGGCGACGGTGCCAGCCAGAGCGGCGAGCAGCGCCCCCGCCCCGAGCACGCCAGCCACGCCGAGGGGCGAGCCCTGGCGGAGCCCCTGGGTGCCGAGGACGCCGACCAGGACGGCCAGCGAGCGGCCGCCGCGCAGCACGGGCGTCAGGGGGTGCAGCCGCTGCCAGCCGGTGTCCTCGTCGTCGCGGTCCGGGCGGGTCACAGGCCGGCGGCGCGGGCCTCGCCGAGCGCGGCCAGGCGGTCGCGGAGCCGGGCCGCCTCCTGCGCCCGCAGCCCGGGGACGGAGGCGTCCGTGGCGGCGGCCGCCGTGTGGAGCGTGACGGTGGCCAGCCCGTACCGGCGGTCGAGCGGCCCGGCCGTCACGTCGACGTACTGCATCCGCCCGTACGGCACCACGCTCGTGCGCCGGACGAGGACGCCCCGCCGGACCAGCAGGTCGTCCTCGCGCTCGGCGTACCCCCAGGCCCGGAACCGGCGCTCGACCGCCGCGAGCGCGACCCCGAGCACGCCGAGCCCGACCAGCAGCGCCCCGACGGCCGGCACCGCGCCGGCCAGCACGGCCACCAGCACGACCGCCAGCAGGCCCGGCAGCCCGAGCTCGAGGACCGTCAGCAGCCGCCGGACGGTGAGCAGGGCCGGGTCGGGTGCGCGCCACAGCAGCGCCCCCGTGCCGTCCTGCTGCGCCCCGTCGATGCCGAGACCGTACTGGGAGGCGCGGCCCGGTGCCGCCCGGCAGACTGGAGGCGTGACCAGCCCCTCCCGACCCCCCTGGTGGCGCGACCGCCGCCGCCGCGACCGCATCGCGCTGATCGCCTTCGCGGTGCTCGGCATCGGCGGGATCCTGCTGGCCGGCAGCCTGCGCTTCGCCCGCGGCGACCAGCGCGTGGTCGTCGTGACGATGGAGCGCACCCCGACCACACCCGTCGACCAGATCGCCGCCGCCCGCAAGCTCCTCAAGGACGAGTGCGGGAGCCTGCCCGGCGTGACCGTGGTCGCCGACGCCGGGAACCCCCGGGTGCAGGGCCGCTTCCCGGTTCGCTTCTCGATCCGCGGGGCGAGCAACCCCGAGCAGGCCGCCTTGGAGGCCTGCCTGTCCCGGCACGACGACGTCGTGCGCGGCTACCGGGTCGAGGGCGACGAGTAGCAGAAGGCACCGGGCGGCTCAGCCGAGGCGGGCGAGCTCCTCGGGCGTCAGCACGAGGTCGGCGGCGGCAGCGCTGTCGGTGATCGACGACGGCCTCGAAGCGCCCGGGATCGGGACGACGACGTCGGCTTTGGCGAGCATCCACGCCAGCACCACCTGCTGCGGGGACACGCCGCGCTCGCGGGCGACGTCGGCGAAGCCGCCGTCGGAGGTGTTGCGGTCGATGCCGCCGAGCGGGGACCAGGGCAGGAAGGCGATCCCCAGCTCGGCGCACAGCCGCAGCTCGGGCTCGCTGCTGCGGAAGCGGGGCGAGAACTCGTTCTGGACCGCGGCGAGGTGCGTCGTCGCCGCGGCCTCGCGGATCTGCTCCGGGTCGGCGTTGCTGACGCCGACGAGTCGGACCTTGCCCTCCTGGCGCAGCTGCTCGAGCGCGCCGACGGACTCCGCCCACGGCACCTGCGGGTCGGGCCGGTGGAACTGGTAGAGCCCGATCGCGTCGACGCCGAGCCGCACGAGGGACGCCTCGCAGGCCGCCCGCAGGTGCTCGGGGCTGCCGTCCTGGGCCCAGTCGTCGTCGCTCGGCCGGGTGTGGCCGCCCTTGGTCGCCACCAGCACGCCTGAGGTGTCGCCGCCCCAGGTGCGCAGGGCCTCCGCGACCAGCTCCTCGTTGTGCCCGAGCTCGCCGGGTCCGGTGCAGTACGCGTCGGCGGTGTCGATGAGCGTCACCCCGGCGTCGAGCGCGGCGTGCACCGTGCGCAGCGCGTCCGCCCGCGCGGGGCGGCGGTCGGCGGGCATCGACAGGGGCATCCCGCCCAGGCCGATCGCCGAGACGTCCAGGTCACCGATCCGTCGTGTCTGCACCAGCCCTCGCTACCCGTCGGTCGTGCGTGTAGACGTTCATGGACGGACCGCGCAGGAAGCCGACCAGCGTCATGCCCGCCTCGTCGGCGAGGTCGGCCGCCAGCGACGACGGAGCGCTGACGGCGGCGAGCAGGGACAGCCCGGCCATCCAGGCCTTCTGGGTCAGCTCGAACGACGCGCGGCCGCTGACCAGCAGCACGAGCCCGCGCAGCGGGAGCATCCCCTCGCGCAGCGCCCAGCCGACCACCTTGTCCACGGCGTTGTGCCGTCCGACGTCCTCGCGCAGGACCAGCATCTCGCCCGACGGCGTGAACAGGGCGGCGGCGTGCAGCCCCCCGGTCCGGTCGAAGGTCGCCTGGGCCTCCCGCAGCCGGTCGGGCAGGACGGCCAGCACGGCGGCGTCGACGACGAGCGGGTCGTCCGCGACGTCGAACCGGGTCTGGGTCCGGACGGCGTCCAGCGACGCCTTGCCGCACAGGCCGCACGAGGAGGTCGTGTAGAACGACCGCTCCAGCGACGGGTCGGGCGGCGCGACGCCGGAGGCGAGCGCGACGTCGAGGACGTTGTAGGTCTGCGAGCCGTCTGCCAGGGCGCCGGCGCAGTAGCGGATGGCGACCAGCTCGTCGGCACGGGACACGACGCCCTCGCTGACCAGGAAGCCCGCGGCGAGGTCCATGTCGTCGCCCGGCGTGCGCATCGTGACCGCGAGCGGCGTCCCGCCGACCCGGATCTCCAGCGGCTCCTCGACGACGAGCGTGTCGGGCCGGACGACCTCGACCGGGCCGTCGCCCTCGAGGCGCAGCCGGACCGTCCTGCGTCGTGCTGTCGCCCGTCCCACGGGTCCAGGCTCGCACGGCGGTCCGGGCCGGGCGACACGTGCCGCTCGTCGCTCAGGACCGACCGTCCGGCGACGGCGGGGCGGACCCGACAGGCGGCGACTGGGGGAGCCGGTGTTGGGTAGTGCCCGAGCCACACCCGCACCTGTTGGAGGTACCCGTGGGTCTGAAGGACGTGCTGCTGGGCTGGCCGGTCTACCGGCAGCTGACCGGCGAGGACCCCCTGGGTCGGGGCGCGGCGGCCCAGTCGCCCCGCTCGGCCGCGCTCGAGCCGCGGACCGCGACCGCCGACAAGGTCGTCCGCAGCGTCTGCCCGTACTGCGCGGTCGGCTGCGGCCAGAAGGTGTTCGTCAAGGACGAGAAGGTCGTCCAGATCGAGGGCGACCCGGACTCGCCGATCTCCCGCGGGCGCCTGTGCCCCAAGGGCTCGGCCAGCGAGCAGCTCGTCAACAGCCCCACCCGCGTCACGACGGTCAAGTACCGCGCGCCGTACGCCACCGACTTCGTCGACATGCCGCTGGACCAGGCCATGGAGATGGTCGCGGACCGCGTGAAGGAGTCCCGCGACCGCACCTGGCAGGACGTCGACGACCAGGGCCGCAAGGTCCGCCGCACCCTCGGGTTCGCGTCGCTCGGAGGGGCGACGCTGGACAACGAGGAGAACTACCTCATCAAGAAGCTCTTCACGGGTCTGGGTGCGATCCAGATCGAGAACCAGGCCCGCATATGACACAGCGCCACCGTCCCCAGTCTGGGGGCCTCGTTCGGTCGCGGCGGAGCCACGTCCTTCCTGCAGGACCTGCAGAACGCTGACT
>JAOPWW010000022.1 GCA_025965495.1 Frankiales bacterium | reverse complement strand
CTCGGGCAACCCGCCCAGGCGCGCCCCCTCGAGAGGGAGCGCGGGAACACTAGCAAGGAGCACGCGTGGCAGACCCGTCGTTCGACATCGTCAGCAAGGTCGACCGGCAGGAGGTCGACAACGCGCTGAACCAGGCGGCCAAGGAGGCCGCCACCCGCTACGACTTCAAGGGCACCGGCGCCGAGATCGCCTGGTCCGGCGACAGCGTCGCGATCAAGGCGTCGTCGGAGGAGCGCTGCAACGCCCTGCTCGACGTCTTCAAGGAGAAGCTGGTCAAGCGGCAGATCTCCCTGAAGACGCTCGACGCCGGCGAGGCGCAGCAGTCGGGCAAGGAGTACCGGCTGACCTGCTCGGTGAACGAGGGGATCTCCTCCGACGACGCCAAGAAGGTCGCCAAGGTCATCCGCGACGAGGGACCCAAGGGCGTCAAGCCGCAGATCCAGGACGACCAGCTGCGGGTGACCGGCAAGAAGAGGGACGACCTGCAGGAGGTCATCGCCCTGCTCAAGGGCAAGGACTTCGACTTCGCCCTGCAGTTCACGAACTACCGCTAGCCGGGCTCCTCCGGCGCCGGCCCGGCCCCCTCGTCCCAGGGCGGCGGGGCCGGCACGGTCCACATCCACTCCCGGAGCCGGTCGCGCTCGTGCACGAGGTCGGCCGGATCGGTCGCAGCGTAGGCGAACTCCGGCGACCAGAACAGCGCGTCGAAGGGGCAGACCTCGACGCAGATGCCGCAGTACAGGCACAGCGCGAAGTCGATCGCGAACCGGTCCAGGACGTTGCGGGTGCGCGGACGGCCGCCCTCGTGGGTCGGGGGCACCGGCTCCTTGTGCGACTCGAGGTGGATGCACCACGCCGGGCACTCCCGGGCGCAGAGCATGCAGACCGTGCAGTTCTCCTCGAACAGCGCGATCACCCCGCGGCTGCGCGCGGGGAGCTCGGGCTGGACGTCCGGGTAGCGGGCCGCAGCCGCGGCGCGGAGCAGGGCCAGGCCGTCGACGACGCTCACGGGCTCCCCCACGTCCCCGGCGCGGGCACGCCCGGCGGCAGCGTCTTGCGCCGCCCGACGGCGGCCTCGGCGCTGCTCTGCCCCGGCTCCGGCGCGCCCGGCCAGGGCCGGACCACGCGGCTGGCGAGCACGAAGTCCTTGCGCAGGGGGGCGCCGTCGAAGCCGTCCGGGAGCAGCAGCGGGTCCAGGCCCGGGTGGCCGTGGAAGTCGATCCCGAACATCTCGGCCGCCTGCCGCTCGTGCCAGGCGGCCCCCTTGAACACCCCCGCGAGGCTGTCGAGCCGGGGTTCGGCGCGGGGCACCCGGGTGCGGAGCAGCACCGACGTCCGCCCCGGCACCGACCACAGGTGGACGACGACGTCGAAGCCCGCCTCCTGCTCGTCGACGGCGGTCAGCAGGTCGAAGTAGTCGTGGCCGGCGTCGCGCAGGGCAGTGGCCGACGCGAGCCAGTCGCCCGGGTCGACGTCGGCGAGCGGCCGGCCCGTCGCCCGGCCCCAGCGGGCACCGGGGAGCAGGTCGGTCACGCGAGCCGCCGGTGCAGGTCGCCCGGACCGACCGGACCGGTCGGTGTGGCCAGCAGCGGGTCGACGACGACCGGCCGCCAGGGCGCGGGCGGCGGGCGGTCGTCGAGCCGGTCCTGGAGCTCCAGCAGCCCCTGCAGGACCGCCTCCGGCCGGGGCGGGCACCCCGGCACGTAGACGTCGACCGGGACGAGCTGGTCGACGCCCTTCACCACGCTGTAGGAGTCCCAGTAGGGGCCACCGCAGTTCGCGCACGAGCCCATCGACAGGACGTACCGCGGCTCGGGCATGGCCTCGTACAGCGCGAGGACGGCCGGGGCGAGCTTCTCGGTGACCGTCCCGGCCACGACGAGGACCTGCGCCTCCGCCGGGCCGCCCGCGAGCGGCACGCCCCCGAGCCCGGCGACGCCGTCCGACACCGTCGCGGCCACGAACTCGACCGCGCAGCAGGCGAGCCCGAGGTGCAGGACGGACAGCCGGTAGCGCCGGCCGGCGTCGAGCACGACCTGGACCGGACCGGCACCCACGCGCGGCTCAGCCGGTCCGGGCCACCACGTGGGCGGCGAGCAGCAGCAGGGCCTCGCGGGCCGGGCCCGCGGGGAGCCCCTGAGCGGTCTCCTGGGCCTGCCGGACGGCGGCCGCCAGGTGCTCGCCCGCGGCGGCCATCGCCGGGTGCGCACGCAGCAGGGCGAGGGCCTCGCCGTGGCGCGCGTCGTCCTCGAGCGGGCCGGAGAGCAGCTCCCGCAGGCGGGCGTGCTCGGGGGCGTCGTCGGCCAGGGCCAGCAGGACCGGCAGCGTCCGGACGCCCTCGCGCAGGTCGGTCCCGGGCGTCTTGCCGGACTGGCCGGTCTCGCTGGTGATGTCCAGCAGGTCGTCGGACAGCTGGAACGCCAGGCCGAACGCCTCGCCGAACTCCGCCACCCGCTCGACGACGTCCTGCGGCGCACCGGCCTGCATCGCGCCGAGGCGGGCCGAGGTCGCGATCAGCGAGCCGGTCTTGTCGGCGAGGACCTGCAGGTGGTGCGCGACCGGGTCCTCCCCCGCCGCCGGTCCCGCCGTCTCGCTGATCTGGCCCTCGACGAGCCGGGCGAAGGTCCGCGACTGGATCCGGACCGCCTCGGGCCCGAGGCCGGCGACGACGTCGGAGGCGCGCGCGAACAGGTAGTCGCCGGTGAGGATCGCGACGGTGTTCGTCCAGCGCGCGTTGGCACTGGCTGCGCCCCGGCGCACGAGGGCCTCGTCCATGACGTCGTCGTGGTAGAGCGACGCCAGGTGGGTCAGCTCGACGACGACGGCGGCGTCGACCACCTCCGGCCGCGAGGCGTCGCCGAGGTGCGCCGCCAGCAGGGCCAGCAGCGGCCGGGACCGCTTGCCGCCGGCGTCCTGCAGGTGCCGGCTGACCTGGGTCACCAGGGCGTTGCTGCTCTGCACGGCGTCCTGCAGCCGGGTCTCGACGGCCGCCAGGCCCTTCTCGACGTCGGCCCGCAGACCGGGATCGGCCTGGGCGAGGGTGGCGGCGCCGGGCAG
>JAOPWW010000009.1 GCA_025965495.1 Frankiales bacterium | reverse complement strand
CCAGCCGCGCCGGTCGAACTCGCCGAGCGAGGTGACCAGCACGCGGGTCTCGTCGGGGCGGTCGACCCACTCCTGCTCGCGCCGCACGGGCAGCTGCCAGCACACGTCGGGCTTCGTCTCGAGCGGGTGGCGGCCGGTGCGCAGGGCCAGGGCGTGCAGGCTGCAGCCCTCCCCGCCCGCGAAGCCCGGCCGGTTGAGGAACACACAGGCGCCGTCCACCGTGCGGGTGCGGCGGGCCGGCTCGCCCTCGAGGTCGTCGTCGTCGCTGACGCCCTCGCGCCGCCCGACGTCGGCGAACTGCCAGTCCTTCTTCTTCAGCTCCCCGGCCAGCCGCTCGATCCGGGCCTCGTCCTCGGGGTCGCTGTAGAACGCGCCGTGGCTGCAGCAGCCGTCGTCGGCGCGGCCCTCGACGACGCCGGCGCAGCCGCTGCCGTAGACGCAGGTCCACGACGACAGCAGCCAGGTGAGGTCCGCCCGCACGACGTGGGCGGCGTCCGCGGGGTCGACGAACTCGACCCAGTCGCGGGCGAAGTCGGGGGCGACCTCGGGCAGCCCGAGGAAGGTCATCGAGGGGTCACAGGACGCGGACCACCAGCAGGGCGACGTCGTCGTCGAGGTCGCCGGCGGCGAGGTCGGCCAGGAGGGCCGACGACAGCGTCGCCGCCGTGGTGGCGTCGGCCCGCTCGACGGCGGCGCGGAGCCGCTCCAGCCCGGCGTCGGGGTCCAGGCCGCGGCGCTCGACGAGGCCGTCGGTGCACAGCACGACGACCGACCCGGAGGGGACCTCGACCTCAGTCTCGTCGCGGTGCGTGCCGAGGGCGGCGCCGACCAGCAGGCCGGGGACGCCGTCGAGCAGCACGGTCTGGCCGTCGGGGCGGCGCAGGACCGGCGGGAGGTGGCCGGCGTTGGCGAAGCGGAGCCGGCCGGGGCGGTCGCCGTCGGGCAGGGTCAGCCGGCCGTAGACGGCGGTCGCGAGCGCCGCCATGTGCAGGCCCTGGACGAGCTGGTCGAGCTGGTCGAGGACGGTCGCCGGGCCGCTGCCCTGCCAGGCGTAGCTGCGCAGCACCGACCGGAGCTGGCCCATCGCGGCCGCGGCCTGCAGGTCGTGGCCCATGACGTCGCCGATCGCGAGGCCGAGGACGCCGTCGGGCAGGACGAACAGGTCGTACCAGTCGCCCCCGACCGCCGCCGCCGTCGAGCCCGGGAGGTAGGCGGGGGCGACGTCGAGTCCGGGGACGTCGGGCAGCTGCGGCAGCAGCGAGCGCTGCAGCTGCTCGGCGACGGCGTGCTCGCGGCTGTACAGCCGGGCGTTGTCGACGGCGAGCGCGGCCCGGCGGGCGAGGTCGGCGGCCATCGACAGGTCGGCCTCGTCGTAGACCCGGCCGTCCTGCGTGCTGACCAGGGACAGCACGCCGAGCACCTGGCGGCGGGCCCGGAGCGGCACGACCAGGCCGCTGCGGCCGCCGAGGTCGGTGTAGGCGCGGGCCAGCTCGTCGCCCTCGGACAGCTGGGCCAGCAGCTCCGGCGTGACCTCACCGACGAGCATCGGCTGGCCGGTCGCGAGCACCCGCGCGACGGGCGACTGCTCGGTGCGCTCCGTCCCGTGCAGCCCGGGGAGGCGGTCGAGCAGCTCCTGCTTGTCCGGGTCGGCGTGCTTGGTGACGGTGCGGCTCTCGTCGCCGTCGACGAGCTCGACCATGCACCAGTCGGCCATGCGGGGGACGACCAGGCCTGCGAGGCGGGAGAGCGCCTCGTCGACGTCGAGGGTGGAGGCGAGCATCGACGTCGCCTGCGCGAGCAGGGCCAGCCGGGACTGGGCCAGCTCGGCGTCGGCGCGGGCCCGCCGCTCGGCGACCAGGTTGCGCGCCTGCTGCTGCTCGCCGAGGACGCGGTCGGTGACGTCGGCCTGGATCCCGACGAAGTGGGTCAGGGCGCCGGCGCCGTCGTAGACCGGCGACAGCGACAGCTCGTTCCAGAACGGCACGCCGTTCTTGGTGTAGTTGAGCAGCGTGATGACCGCGTGCTCCTCGCGCACGAGGGCCTCGCGGATCGCGGTGACCGCCTCGGGCGAGGTGTCGGGCCCCTGCAGGAAGCGGCAGTTGCGGCCGCGCACCTCCTCCCAGGAGTAGCCGGTCGTGCGCTCGAAGGCGGGGTTGACGAACACCAGGGGGTTGTCGGGCTGGCGGGGGTCGCTGATCGTGAACGACAGGCCGGCCGCGATGACGGCGCGGTCGCGGACGGCGGCGTCGCCGGTCTCGCTGACGTCCTCGACCTCCACCAGGACCATGAGGGCGTGCAGGTCGTCGCCGCGGCGGGGGAGCGGGAAGCCGGTGGCCCACATGGAGCGCGAGCCCAGCGCGCCCGGGACGCAGACCGGCTCGCCGGGGACGGCCAGGCCCCGCGCGGCCCTCGAGACGGGGTCCTCGCCCGGCCGGAAGGCCTCGCCGCCGGGACCGGCCAGCTCGGCCGCACGGGTCCACTCCGCGACGGGGACCGGCAGGCCGGTGACGTCCCCGCCGAGGTCGAGCGCGCCCGTCGTCGCGTGGACCACCGTCTGGTGCTCGACGTCGAGGACCAGCACGACGGCCGGGGCCTCGCGACGCAGCGCCGGCATCGCGGTCGCGTCCAGCCCAGGTGTCGTGCCCGTCATCCGGTCGATCCTACCGGGCGTCACGTACCGTGCCGGGGCATGCGCCTCGGAGTCCTGGACGTCGGCTCCAACACGGTCCACCTGCTCGTCGTCGACGCGCAGCGGGGCGGCCAGCCGGACCCGGTGCGCTCCCACAAGGACGAGCTGCGCCTCGCCGAGCTGCTCCAGGCCGACGGGTCGCTCGGCGCCGTCGGGACCGCGCGGCTCGTGGAGACCGTCCGGGACGCGCGGCGCGCTGCCGAGGAGGAGAGCGTCGAGGACCTCGTCGCCTTCGCGACCTCCGCGGTCCGGGACGCGACCGACAGCGCGGAGGTGCTGGCCGCGGTGCGCGAGCAGACCGGCGTCGACCTGCAGGTGCTCCCCGGTGAGGACGAGGCGCGCCTGACCTTCCTCGCCGTCCGGCGCTGGTGCGGCTGGTCGGCCGGTCGGCTGCTCTGCCTCGACATCGGGGGCGGCTCCCTCGAGATCGGGAGCGGACTGCACGAGGAGCCCGACCTGGCCGTCTCCCTGCCGCTGGGCGCCGGCCGGGTCACCCGGGACCGACTGCCTGGTGACCCGCCCACGAAGAAGGACGTCGCGGCAGCCCGCGAGCACGTCCGGTCGCTGCTCGGGGACGTCGCGCCGCAGGTGCTGGCCCAGGGACGCCCTCACCGCGCCGTCGTCACGAGCAAGACGTTCCGCTCGCTGGCCCGGCTCGACGGCGCCGCGCCGTCGGGGGACGGACCGTTCGTCGGACGCCGGCTCACCCGCGCCGGCCTGTCGCGCACGGTCGCGCTGGTCGCCGGCATGAAGGTGGCCGACCGGGCCCGGCTGCCGGGGGTCTCGGAGGGGCGTGCGCCGCAGCTGCTGGCGGGCGCGCTGGTCGCCGAGGAGGCGCTCGCCGCGTTCGGGCTCGACGAGGTGCAGGTCTGCCCCTGGGCGCTGCGCGAGGGCGTGATCCTGCGACGGCTGGACTGGCTGGCGGAGAGCGGGTGAGGCCCGGTTCGGCGACCGCCTTCGAGGCGCTCGTCGACGACTACGCCGCTGCTCGACCGACCTACCCGGACGCCCTGTTCGACGCGCTCCCGCCCCTGTCCGGACGGGACGTGCTCGAGCTCGGCGCGGGCACCGGCCTCGCCACCGCGGGCCTGCTGTCCCGGGACGCCCGGGTGATCGTCACCGACCTCGGCCCGGCCATGCTCGGCCGCGCCCGCAGCACCCTCGGCGTCCCCGCCGTCGTCGCCCGGGCGGAGGCGCTGCCCTTCGGACCGGCGTGCTTCGACCTGGTGTGCGCCGCGCAGGCCTGGCACTGGGTCGACGTGCCCGTCGCCGCTGCTGAGGCGGCCCGGGTGCTGCGGCCGGGCGGTCAGCTCGCCGTCTGGTGGAACGACGTCGACGCCGCGGGCCAGCCCTGGTTCGACGCGCAGCAGGACCGGCTCGAGGCCGGCAACCCGACCTACACCCGCACCTACCGCGCCCGCGCCCACGACGACGAGCTGCGGGCGACCGGCCTGTTCTCCTCCGTCACGACCTGGACGGGAACGTGGTCGCGCACCCTGGACTGGCCGCTGTACGCCAGGTGGTTGCGGAGCAAGTCCTACGTCGCGCAGCTCGAGGACCAGCAGGCCTTCCTCGACGCCGAACAGGTCTCGCTGGCGGCAGCGTTCCCGGAGGGGCAGATCGTCGAGCCCTTCCGGGTGGTGCTGCACGTCGCCACCCTGGCCTGACGGGCGCACGAGCGCGCCAGCGCGCGCCGGCGTGACGGCGGACGAGTGCGCCAGGTCCCCGGCGCGCACGCCT
Organism: Frankiales bacterium; assembly: GCA_025965495.1. Classification (GTDB taxonomy): domain Bacteria; phylum Actinomycetota; class Actinomycetes; order Mycobacteriales; family SCTD01; genus RYN-122. Next base: position 263 of record JAOPWW010000009.1, on the reverse strand, counting down.
TGGTCGGTCGGACTCGGCCGCGGTCCGGGCGTCACAGCACCGCGCACAGCGGGACCTCGGTCCGGTGCGGACGCCGTCAGAACGGTGGTGGTGGTCCTGGGTCGTCGTAGCCGTGGGGGGTGAGCCAGCGTCCGTCGGTGTGTTGGAGGGTCTGGTGGCCTTCGTGGAGCTGGTGGTGGTGGAGGTGGCAGACGAGGGCGTAGTTGGACAGGTCGGAGGGTCCGCCGTGGGTCCAGTGCTGGACGTGGTGGGCTTGGCACTGG
>JAOPWW010000172.1 GCA_025965495.1 Frankiales bacterium | reverse complement strand
GGTGACGACCTTGTCGTCGCGCCCCGGCTGGGGCCGCTGCAGCCGCGCCTGGAGCAGGGCGGCCCGGACCCGCTCGTAGCGCTCCAGGTCGTCGGGCTCCTGGAGGCGCTGCAGCACCGACGCGCCCTCCTCGAAGGTGCCCCCGGGCGTGACGTCGAGCTGGTGGGCCGCCCAGGCGCCGTCGTCGTCGCCGAGCACCTCGACCAGCTGCTCCGGCGTCCAGACGTAGGTCAGGCCCTCGACACCGCCCGTGTCCGCGTCGAGCGCCGAGGCGAAGCCGCCCTGCTCGGTGAGCAGGTCGCGCAGCAGGAACTCCCCGGTCTCCAGCGCCACCCGGCGCGACAGCTCCGAGCCCGTCGCCCGGTGCAGGTGGACGTAGACGCGCAGGAGCAGGGCGTTGTCGTAGAGCATCTTCTCGAAGTGCGGGACCATCCACGAGGCGTCCGTGGAGTAGCGCGCGAAGCCGCCGGCGAGCTGGTCGTACACGCCGCCGGACGCCATGGCGCGACAGGTGTGCTCGACGATCTCGAGCCCCTCGCCGGTGCGTGCGGCGTGCCGCAGCAGGAACTCCAGCACCATGGACGGCGGGAACTTCGGGGCGCTGCCGAACCCGCCGTGGACACCGTCGTAGGACCGCTTCAACGACGCGAAGCCCCGGTCGAGCAGCTCCGCGGTGACGGGCGCCGTCGTCGTCTCGGCCGTGCGCGACAACCGGGCGACGACGTCGGCGCCGGCGGCCTCGACCTCCTCGCGCCGGGTCTCCCAGGTCTGCGCGACCGAGCCGAGGACCTGCAGGAACGACGGCTGCCCCTGCCGCGGCTCCTTGGGCCAGTAGGTGCCGCAGAAGAACGGCTCGCCCTTGGCCGTGAGGAAGCTCGTCATGGGCCAGCCGCCGTGGCCGGTCATCGCCTGGACCGCCTCCATGTAGACCGCGTCGACGTCGGGACGCTCCTCGCGGTCGACCTTCACGTTCACGAAGTGCTCGTTCATGAACTGCGCGGTGTCGTCGTCCTCGAAGGACTCGTGGGCCATCACGTGGCACCAGTGGCACGCCGCGTAGCCGACGCTGAGCAGGACCGGCACCCCCCGCCGCTCGGCCTCGGCGAACGCGGCCGGCTCCCACTCCCACCAGTCGACCGGGTTGTCGCGGTGCTGCTGCAGGTAGGGGCTGGTGGAGGCGGCGAGGCGGTTCGGCACGGGGCCTGCCTACCCCTTGACCGCCTACCGCCCCAGCAGCGGGACGGTCGCCAGCAGCAGCAGCGGCACGAGCAGCAGGCCCGACGCGGCGAAGCGCCCCCAGGACACGTCGAGCCCCCGGGCCCGGCAGCGCTGCGCCCAGAGCAGGGTGGCCAGCGACCCCCACGGGGTCACGAGCGGCCCGAGGTCCACGCCGAGCAGCAGCCCCGGCAGGTGCTCTCGCGGCACGACCCGCTCCAGCGCGAGGTACGCCGGCAGGTTGTCGACGCCGTTGGCGAGCAGCGCCCCCGCGACCGCCGCCGACGTCGCGCTGCCGGACGCACCGCCCAGCACGCGGTCCAGCAGCAGCGGACCGAGCGCGTCGACGACGACGAACAGCCCCAGCACCGAGACCGCGAGCGCCGCCGGCAGCAGCCCCGCGACGTCCCGCACCGGCACCGCCCGGCGCGCGAGGGCGACCCCGAGCGCGACGACCGCGACGAGGGCGGCCGCGGCGTACGGCGGGAGCCCGAGCAGCACCAGCGGCACGAGCGCGAGGCAGCAGGCCCCGGCGGTCCGCAGCAGGACGGGGTCGCGCACGGCCAGGGCGGCCGGCTGCGCGCACCGTCCCCGCAGCGCCCTGCCGTGCAGCCCGACCACGACGGCCATGGTCACGACGACGGCGACGACGGCGGGCAGGGCGAAGCCCCGCGCGTACGCGCCGGCGGCCAGCCCGAGCCGGTCGGCGGCCAGCAGGTTCGTCAGGTTCGACACCGGCAGCAGCAGGCTCGCGGTCCCCGCCAGCCAGACGACGGTGAGGGCCAGCGGCCACGCCGCGAGCCCGGCCTCGGCCGCCAGCGCCAGGACCGCCGGGGTGAGCAGGACCGCGGTGGTGTCGAGGCTGAGCAGGACCGTGCAGGCGGTCGCGAGCACGACGACGCCGGCGAACAGCAGCGCGGTGCGACCCCGCGCGAGCCGGACCGCGGTGCGCGCGGCGGCGTCGAACACCTGCGCCCGGTCGGCCACCTCGGCGAGCACGGTCGCCGCGGCGAGGAAGCCGAGGACCGGGAGCACGCGGCGCAGCAGCGCCAGGAGGTCCGGTCCACTGAGCAGCCCAGCGGCCAGGCACCCGCCGGCCGCGAGCACGCACAGCCCCGGGACGAGCGCGGGGCGGGGCACGCGCGGAGGCTACCGACGCGGGTGCGGCCTGGCAGGGTGGGCCGGGTGGTCGACCTCGTGCCCCTGCTCGGTGCCGTGGTCGGGGGCGTCCTCGTCCTGGGGACGGCCTCGAGCGTGGTCGCCACCCTCGTCGTCCCCCGGCGCTCGCGCAGCCGGGTGCCGCGCTGGGTCGACCGCTGCGTCGACGCCGCCTACCGGCTCGCCGCCCGGCGGGTGCGCGAGTACGCCCGCCGCGACGCCCTGCTGGCCCGGCAGGCATCGACGGCGATCCTGCTGCAGCTCGCGACCTGGCTGGCGCTGTTCCTGGTCGGCTTCAGCCTTCTGCTGTGGCCGCTCGACCCGCACGGGCTGGGGCACGCCTGCGCGCAGGCCGGGTCGTCCCTGTTCACCCTCGGCTACGCCGGACCGGACAGCACGCCGCTCACCGTCGTCGACTACCTCGCGGCCGCCGCCGGACTGGTCACGGTCGCCCTGCAGATCGGCTACCTGCCGACGCTCTACGGCGCGTTCAACCGGCGCGAGACCGAGGTGACGCTGCTGTCGTCGCGCGCCGGCACGCCGGCCTGGGGCCCGGAGCTGCTCGCCCGCACCCGCTTCGGCATGGGCGACGACGACGAGGGCGCCGTCATGGACACCTTCTACCTGGACTGGGAGCGGTGGGCGGCCGACCTCGCCGAGAGCCACACCAACTACCCGGTGCTGACCCGCTTCCGCTCCCCGGCCGCCCTGAACGACTGGCTGGTCGGGCTGGTCGCCGTGCTGGACAGCGCCGCGCTCTGGATGGCGCTGGCTCCCTCCCGCGCGCCGACCCTGGAGGCCCGGCTGTGCCTGCGCATGGGGTTCACCGCGCTGCGCGCGCTCGCCGAGACGCTCGGCCTGCCGGTCGACCACGACCCCGACCCCGACGCCCCCCTGCTGCTGACCTACGACGAGTACCTGCAGGGGCTGGCCCGGATCGCGACGACGAGCTTCCGCACCGAGCGCACTCCCGAGCAGGCCTGGCCGGACTTCCGCGGCTGGCGGGTCAACTACGAGGCGGTGGCCTACGCGCTGGCCCGCGAGCTCGACGCCGTCCCCGCTCCCTGGACCGGACCGCGGCGCGGCGGCGACGGCCCGCTCGCCCCGGTCCGTCCTCGCAACCGCACCCCCACGCCGTACGGACCGGCGTGAGCGGGACCGGCAGGATGGGACCGTGACCGCCGCGCCCGTCCCCGCCTGGCGGCGGCGCACCGCCGGGGAGCCGCGCTGGCACGTCACCGTCGTCGTCCTGGTCGCCGTCGCGCTGCAGCTCGCCCTGCCCGACCGCCTCGGCGTCGGTCCGCGCCTGCTCCTGCCCGGTCTGGAGCTCGCCCTGCTGGCCGCCCTCGTCGTCGCCGACCCGGGCCGGATGGAGCGCACCCACCCCGGCCTGCGGTACGGCGGGCTCGTCCTGGTGGGCCTCGTGACCCTCGCGAACGCCGGCTCGGCCGCGCTCCTGGTCCGCCAGCTGCTGGAGGCCCGCGGCCTGTCCGGGAGCGCCGGCGCCCTGCTCGCCAGCGGCAGCACCGTCTACCTGACCAACGTCATCGCCTTCGGGCTCTGGTACTGGGACACCGACCGTGGCGGCCCGGCCCGCCGTGCGGCCGGCGACCGTCAGCACCCCGACCTGCTGTTCCCGCAGATGACCTCGCCCGACCTGGCGCCGCTGCACTGGGAGCCGCTGCTGGTCGACTACCTCTACGTCAGCCTCACCAACGCCACCGCCTTCAGCCCGACCGACACCCTGCCGCTCACCCGCTGGGTCAAGCTGCTCATGGCGGTGCAGTCCGCCGTCGCGCTGGCCACGGTCGCGCTGGTGATCGCCCGCTCGGTCAACATCCTGCGATGACGTCGCCCCCGACGGTCCCCCGCCTGGACCGGCTGCAGCGACGGCGGCCCTGGATCGGCTTCCCGCTGGCCGTCGTCTACAAGTACGTCGACGACTCCGGGGGCTACCTCGCGGCCCTGATCACCTACTACGCCTTCCTGGCGCTGTTCCCCCTGCTGCTGCTCGCCGCGACCGTCCTCGGGCTGGTGCTCGCCGGCGACCCCGCGGCGCAGCAGGCCGTGCTCAAGACCGCCCTGCGCCAGTTCCCCGTGATCGGGCCGCAGCTCGACGAGCCGTCCCGACTGGGCGGCGGGACGCTCGGCGTCGTCGTCGGGAGCCTGGGCGCGCTGTACGGCGGGCTCGGCGCGGCGATGGCGGTGCAGACCGCGATGAACGTCGCCTGGCGGGTCCCGCGCAACAGCCGCGGCAACCCGTTCCAGCGCCGCGGCAACGCGCTGCTGCTGCTCGGCCTGCTCGGCGTCGGGCTGCTCGGGGCGACGGCGCTGTCGGTGGTCGGGAGCGGCACCGGCGTCGACCGGATGCTGCTGCAGGTCGTCGCGGTCGTGGGCTCCGTGCTCGTCAACACCGGCGTCCTCGTCGTCGCGTTCCGGCTGGGCACGGCACGCCGTCCGAGCGTCGGCCAGGTGCTGCCCGGGGCCGCGGCCGCCGCCGTCGCCTGGCAGCTGCTGCAGACGTTCGGCGCCCGCTACGTCTCCCACGTCGTGAAGAGCGCGAGCGCGACCAACAGCGTGTTCGCCCTCGTGCTCGGCCTCGTCGCGTTCCTCTACCTGTCCGCCGTCGCCCTCGTGCTGTGCCTGGAGGTGAACGCCGTCCGGGTCGACCGGCTGTGGCCGCGCGCCCTCCTGACGCCGTTCACCGACGCGGTGCAGCTGACCGAGGGCGACGAGCGCGCCTACGCCGACCAGGCGCGTGCCCAGCGCAACAAGGGGTTCGAGCAGATCGAGGTGACGTTCGACCGCGACGCTTGACCGAACCTCTGATACTCGGTATGCATACCGGGTATCAAAGGAGGTGGAGAGTGTCGGTCAAGCACGGGCTGCTCGCCCTGCTGTGCGAAGGACCCCGGTACGGCTACGAGCTCAAGGCGGCCTTCGAGGCCCGCACCGGCGAGGCCTGGCCGCTCAACGTCGGGCAGGTCTACACGACGCTCGCCCGCCTGGAGCGCGACGGCCAGGTCGAGCGCGACAGCGAGGACGCCGAGGGCCACGTCCACTACCGGCTCACCGACGCCGGACGCCGCGAGGTGCAGGCCTGGTGGGACAGCGAGGTCGAGCGGGAGGCGCCGCCCCGCGACGAGCTCGCCATCAAGCTGGCCCTCGCGCTGACCGTCCCCGGCGTCGACGTGGTGGCCGTGCTGCAACGCCAGCGCACCGCCACCGTCCGCGCCCTGCAGGCCCACACGCGACGACGCCGGGCCCTGCCGCCCGACGGCACCGCTGCCTCCCTGGTCCTCGACAGCCTCGTGTTCGCCGCCGAGGCCGAGGTCCGCTGGCTCGACCACTGCGAGGCCCGCCTGGCCCGGCAGTCCCGCACGTCCTCCCCTGCTCGGAATGGAGCTCGCGCATGACCGTCGTCCCCGTCCTCGAGCTGCGCGGAGCCACCCGCACCCACGGCACCGGCGAGCACGCCGTCCACGCCCTGCGCGGCGTCGACCTGGTCGTGCTCCCCGGCGAGCTGGTCGCCGTCATGGGCGCCTCCGGCTCGGGCAAGTCCACGCTGCTCACCCTGGCCGGCGGGCTGGACGCCGCGACCTCCGGCGAGGTCCTCGTCGAGGGCGTGCCGCTGTCCGGCCTGGACGCCGGCGGCCTCGCCCAGCTGCGCCGCCGCGCCGTCGGCTACGTCTTCCAGGACCTCAACCTGCTGCCCGCCCTGACCGCGGTCGAGAACGTCGCGCTCCCCCTCGAGCTCGACGGGGTCCGGGCCCGCGACGCGCGGGTCCTCGCCCTGCGGGCGCTCGAGGAGGTCGAGCTCGGCAGCGAGGCCCGCCGGTTCCCCGACCAGCTCTCCGGCGGCCAGCAGCAGCGGGTCGCGATCGCCCGCGCGCTGGTCGGCGTGCGCCGCCTGGTTCTGGCCGACGAGCCGACCGGGGCGCTGGACTCCGTCACCGGCGAGACCGTGCTCGAGCTGCTCCGCAGCCGGGTCGACGCCGGGGCCGGCGGGGTGCTCGTCACGCACGAGGCCCGCCACGCCGCCTGGGCCGACCGCGTGGTGTTCCTGCGCGACGGCGTCGTCGTCGACGAGACCGGCGCCGCTCCCGCCCCGTCGTTCGAGGCGGCCCGGTGACCGGCCAGCTGCCCCCCGACGTCGTCCGCCGCGGCCGCAGCGGCGGCTGGGCGCCGGCCCTGCGCATCGCCCGCCGGGAGCTGCTCCGCGCCAAGGGGCGCACGCTGCTCGTGCTGCTCATGGTCCTGCTGCCGGTCACCGGCGTCGTCGCGCTGGACACCCTGCTCCGCACGGCGGACGTCCGCCCCGCCGAGTCGCTGTCCCGCGACCTCGGCACCGCCCAGGCGCGGATCACCCAGGACGGCGCGGGGCCGGTCCTGCAGAGCCCCGACGGCAGCCAGCAGCAGTCCAGCGCCACCGCGGCGGGCGCGTCCCCTCCGCGGGTCACCGAGCCGGAGCTGCTGGCCGCGCTGCCCGCAGGCGCCCGGCTGCTGCCCGTCGTCGAGGGCCCGGTCGCGCAGCGGGTCCGCACGACCGACGGGCGGGTCGCCCGGGTGACGCTCGTCGGCGTCGACCTCACCGACCCGTCGCGCCGCGGGCCCTTCGCCCTGCGCACCGGCCGGGCGCCGTCGACCCCGGACGAGGTCGCGGTCACGGCGTCGCTCGCCCGGTTCGGCTTCCCCGTCGGCAGCACCCTGCGCCTGCCCGGGGGCGAGCCGCGCACCGTCACCGGCACGGTCGCCCAGCCCGACTCCTACGGCTACACCTACGCCATCTACGGCTCCCCCGCCGCCGTCGGCGTCCTCGGCCGGCCCGCGTCGCGCTGGTACGTCCACGGCCCGGCCGTCCCGTGGAGCTCGGTCCAGCAGGTCAACGCGCTCGGCGGCGTCGTCCTGTCCCGCGCCGTGGTCGAGGACCCGCCGCCGGACGACCAGGTGCCGGACCTGTCCGGCTACACCGACCACACCACCGCCGCCCTCGTCGGCC
>JAOPWW010000520.1 GCA_025965495.1 Frankiales bacterium | reverse complement strand
CCGCGCCGCCGCCACCGCCGGCGTCGTCGCCGCCCGCACCGCTGCCGCACGCACGACGGCCGCACGCACCACCGCCCGCACCGCCGCGGGCTCCTCCTGCAGCGGCACGGGCTGGCAGGAGCGCCGGGGTGCCGCCGCCCTCGCGTCGCTGCGACCCGCGCCCTCCCCCGCCCGCGCCCTGCGCTTCCGGCCCGGCCGCCCGGGCTTCCTCGGCCTCACACACCTCGACAGCCGGGTGGTCGAGGTGTTCGTCCGCCCGTGCTCCACCCAGAGCGACGCCCTGCTGCGCCACGTCGTCGCCCACGAGCTCGGGCACGCCCGGGACCAGGCCGCCATGACGCCCGCCAGCCGGACGGCCTACCTGCGGGCCCGCGGCATCCCGGTCGGCACCCCGTGGTTCGGCTGCGACCGCTGCACCGACTTCGCGACCCCGGCCGGCGACTTCGCCGAGACCTACGCCCAGTGGCGCCGTGGTGCGACCAGCAGCCGCAGCCGGATGGCTCCGGCTCCCGGACCCGCCGCCCTCGCGGCGCTGGCCGTCCGCTTCTTCGGCGCGTAGGCGGCTGCGCCCGGACAGCGGGCCACCCGTCGTCGTCCCCGGACGCGCAGCAGCCGTCGCCGCGCCGTGCTGCTACTCGGCGGCGAGCTGCCCGCAGGCGCCGGCGATGTCCTGGCCCTTGGTGTCGCGGACGGTCGTGGAGATCCCGGCGGCCTTGAGGCGCCGGACGAACTCGCGCTCCACCGCCTTGTCGCTGGCGTCCCAGGCGCTGCCCGGCGTGGGGTTGAGCGGGATGAGGTTGACGTGGACGAGCTTGCCCTTGAGGCGCTTCGCGAGCAGGTCCGCCCGCCACGCCTGGTCGTTGACGTCCTTGATCATCGCGTACTCGATGCTCAGGCGGCGGCCGGTCGAGCGGGTGTAGCCGAACGCGGCCTCGAGCACCTCCTTGACCGGCCACCGGGTGTTGACCGGGACGAGCGTGTTGCGCAGCTCGTCGTCCGGGGCGTGCAGGGACAGCGCCAGAGTGACCTTGAGGCCGGTCTCCTGCAGCCGCCGGATGGCCGGGACGACACCGACGGTGCTGACGACGAGGCTGCGCTGGGACAGGCCGAGGCCCTCGGGCGCCGGGTCGGTGAAGCGACGGACCGACGCGAGCACGCGGTTCGCGTTGGCCAGCGGCTCGCCCATCCCCATGTAGACCAGGTTCGTGACCCCACGGCGACCGGCAGCCAGCTCGGCGGCGTTCGACCGGACGACCTGCTCGACGATCTCGGCGGTGCTGAGGTTGCGGGTGAGGCCGGCCTGGCCGGTCGCGCAGAAGGGGCAGGCCATCCCGCAGCCGGCCTGGGAGGAGACGCAGACCGTCGTCCGGTCGGGGTAGCGCATGAGGACGGACTCGATCAGGGAGCCGTCGTGCGCCCGCCACAGGGTCTTGGTGGTGTCGCCGCCGTCGGCCTGCTGGTCCCTGACGCGGGTCAGCAGCGTCGGCAGCAGCGGCGCGAGGTGCTCGCGGGCGGACGGGCTGAGGTCGGTCGCCTCGTCGAGGCCGCGGCCGGCGAAGTAGTGCCGGGACAGCTGGTCGGCGCGGAAGGCCTTCTCGCCCAGGGCGACGACGGCGTCGCGGCGGCCGGCGCTGTCGAGGTCGGCGAGGTGCTGCGGCGGCAGGCCGCGCTTCGGAGCGTCGAAGACGAGCGGCAGGACGGTCACCCGGTGCTCAACACCCGGCCAGGCCGGGGCGTTCCCCTGCCTCAGGTGACGGAGACGAACGCCGTCAGCAGCAGCCACGCGACCGGCGCGGTCGGCAGCAGCGAGTCGAGCCGGTCCATGAGGCCGCCGTGGCCCGGCAGCAGGTCGCCCATGTCCTTGATCCCGATGTCGCGCTTGACCATCGACTCGCCGAGGTCGCCGAGGGTCGCCGTCCCGACGACGGCCAGGCCGTAGACGACGCCGAGCAGGGGGTTCGCGTCGAACAGCGTCGCGAAGAAGACCGCCCCGGCGACGGCGCAGGCCAGCAGGGACCCGCAGAAGCCCTCCCAGGACTTCTTCGGGGACACCGACGGCGCCATCGGGTGCTTGCCGAACAGGACGCCCGCGGTGTAGCCCCCGACGTCGCTGCAGACGACGGTGGCGACGAAGGCGGTGACCCGCCGTGGCCCGTCGGGGCCCTGGGTGAGCAGGGCCGCGAAGCCCATGAGGAACGGCACGTACGTCGCGGTGAAGGCGGCCGCGGCGACGTCGCGCAGGTAGCCCTCGGCGGGGTCGGCGAGCCGCCACACCAGGCAGGCCAGCACGGTCAGCGCGAGCGCGAGGAACAGCGGCTCGGACCCGCTCGTGTAGGCCAGCACCAGCATCGTGGCGCCGCCGACCACCAGCGGCACCATCGGCGGGGCGGCGCCGAGCCGGCGCAGCGCCGAGACGATCTCGTAGGTCCCGAGGCTGGCCGCCGCGACCAGGACGCCGATGAACAGCCACCGGTAGGGCGAGAACAGCGGCACCGTGACGAGCAGTCCGAGACCGACGCCGACGCCGATCGCGGCCGGCAGGTTCCGGCCGGCCCGCCCGGGCTCGCGCTTGCCGGGTGCGCCGTCGACGCTCGGGGCGTTCTCCACCGCCGCCAGGATCCCGGCGTCGGCGGGCCCGGCGCCGTCCGGCGCGCTCGATGGGGTCGACATCAGACCTCGAGCAGCTCGGCTTCCTTGTGGCGCAGGAGCTCGTCGACGCTCGCGACGTACTGCGCGGTCGTCTTCTCCAGCTCCTTCTCGGCGCGCACGACCTCGTCCTCGCCGGTCTCGCCGTCCTTGACCAGCTTGTCGAGCTGCTCCTTCGCCCGCCGGCGGATGTTGCGGATGGAGATCTTGGCGTCCTCCGCCTTCGTCCGCGCGACCTTGATGAACTCCTTGCGGCGGTCCTCGGTCAGCTGCGGGAACACGATCCGGATGATGCTGCCGTCGTTGGTGGGGTTCACGCCGAGGTCGCTGTCGCGGATGGCGCGCTCGATGAGGCCCAGGCTGCCCTTGTCGTAGGGGTTGATGACGGCCATGCGCGGCTCGGGGACGCTGAGCGAGCTGAGCTGGTTCACCGGCGTCATCGCGCCGTAGTAGTCGACGACGATCTTGTTGAACATGGCCGGGGTGGCGCGGCCGGTCCGGATGCCGCCGAAGTCGTCCTTGGCGACCTGGACGGCCTTCTCCATCTTCTCCTCGGCGTCGAGGAGGGTCTCGTCGATCATCGTCCTGCTCTCTGGTCGTCTCCGGTCACGAGCGTGCCGATCTTCTCGCCCCGGACCGCTCGCCCGATGTTGCCCTCGGCCAGCAGGTCGAACACGACGATCGGCAGCCGGTTGTCCATGCACAGGCTGATGGCGGTCGCGTCCGCGAC